>JAPPGV010000053.1 GCA_028821235.1 bacterium | reverse complement strand
TAGAGGCGGCATTGATCAACCGGGTCACCTGGATGATCCCCAACGCCCTGGCCTTGGTGGGCTCCCGGGCGGGCGACGAATGGAACGGGATGACCACCTCCTGGATCACCCAGCTGTCGATGGAGCCGGTGATGATCGGGATCGGCGTGGACAACAAGGCCGTGACCCATCGGCTGATCTCCGCCGGGGGTTCCTTCAGCGTCAACCTGTGGTCGCCGGATGATCGGAGGGTGTTCGTCAAGTTCTCGAAGCCCGCCACCAAGGAGGGGATGACCCTCAACGGTCGAGTGATCCGGGAGGGGGTCACCGGGGTTCCGATCTTCGAGGATGCCATCGCTTGGATGGAGTGCGAAGTCAGGCGGGCGATCGACTTCGGGACACATACGCTGTTCGCCGGTGAACTGGTGGACGCTGGCGTGACGGACGAGCCGGGTCGGGCCGCTTGGATGGGCGACACGCGCATGAAGTACGGCGGCGTGAAGCGGGGCGGCCACTGATGGAGGCGCGCCTCGACGGGCGGGTGGCGGTCATCACCGGCGCCTCGCGGGGGATCGGCGAAGCCATCGCGGCCGCCATGCTGGCGGCGGGCGCCCGCGGCGTGGTGATCACCAGCCGCAAGCCCGAGAACATCGCGGCGGCTGCCGACCGGCTGGGTGAGGCGGACCGGGTGGCGGCGGTGGTGGCCCGAGCGGATACCGAGGAGGGTGCGGCCACGGCCGTGGGCACCGCCGTCGAGCGCTTCGGTTCCTGCGATGTGCTGGTCAACAATGCAGCGACCAATCCGGCCTACGGGCCGCTCATGGACGTGGACCTGGGCGCGGTGAGGCGGACCTGGGAGATCAACCTGGAGGGCCCGCTCGTCTACGCCCGGGCCGTTTGGGCCGCCGGGATGCGCGACCACGGAGGGGTGATCTGCAACATCGCCTCCGTCGGTGGCCGGCTGCCGGGGCGGGGCATGGGCGCCTACAACATCTCCAAGGCCGGGCTCATCTACATGACCCGGCACCTGGCATACGAGTTGGCGCCCACCGTTCGCGTGGTAGGCGTGGCGCCGGGGGTGGTGAGGACCCGCCTGTCGAGGGTGCTCTGGGAAGACGAGGAGCGGGGTGCGGCCCTGCATCCGCTGGGACGCATCGGCGAGCCGATGGACGTGGCGTCGGCTGTGGTCTTCCTGTGCTCCGACCAGGCATCCTGGGTGACCGGCGTGACCCTCGATGTGGACGGCGGGATCGCCCACTCCTCCCCGTACGTGTAACGGGGCCGGTTGCCCGGACGCCGGCAGACCGCTAGGCGGGCAGCCGCCGGGAGGGTTAGCTTTCTCCGGTGATGATGAGGTAGTCGGGGTGGTCGCCGGTGGAACGGACCGTGATGCTGTAGCCGCCTACCGAGATGCTCTCACCATCGCTGAGCAGCGGATAGTCCCTGAAGTGGAGGATGGGGTAGGGGTTGTCGGAAGGTCCGATCACCCGGATGGGCATCTGTCCCCAGGAGCGGGCGGCGTCCACGACGTAGACGAGCACGCCGCCGCCGGCCAGGGTGGGGAGAGTGGTAGTGGCGCCGTCCTCATACCGGTACTCGTGCCCGGCGTCGAAACCGATCCGGCGGCGGCTCTCGATGATGACGATCTCCGTGTCCGAGAGGGGGATGCCGACCATGGCGGTCCCGAAGCCGGGCGAGGCGACCGGCTGTAGGGCAACGGTGACGGTCTTCCCGGTCTCGAGACCGGTGAGGCAGCGGATCCGGCCGGGCTGGAGCCAACCGAGTTGCCATCGGCTCCACGCCAGCATCTCCCGGGCCTGCAGGTCATATGCGTGGGCGGTGTGACTACGTCCATCCGGAAGATGTATCTCATGGGCCAGGCGTGGATCGCCGTCGCCGGCGAGGAAGTTGGCCCAAAGACCCATCAGGCCGATCTGGTTGGCCACCCACCTCTTGCCCGGCGGAGGCTCGGGATGATCGCGCAGGGAACTGTCCGATGGATACAGGTCCAGCAGACCGAGCATGTGCGCCAGCTCGTGGGCGGCGACCAAACCCCATTCGAGAGGTTGGCGCGGCCCGGCCACGGACAGGAAGTTGATCCGCACCCTCGCGAGGGTTCCCTCCTCCGTCCGGATACTCCCCGTGGCGAGCCCGTTACCGAAGTGTGAACTGGGCAGCACCACCATCACGGCGTCGTGGTCGGTGAAGTCGAACTCCGGGTCCGCGAGCCTTATCGCCTCCGCATCCGGGTCGAGCGGGTTCTCCAGTGCCGGAGATGCTGAAGTCCCCAGATAGCTCCGGTAGCCGTGCGGGGCGCGTAGCCACTGGTGCAGAGGCGTGAACTCCGTCTCGAGGCGCCCGTAGCTGGCGGCCTCGAGATATTCCTCGATGTACGGCAAGCCCAACTCCGCCTCTTGTCGCGTGGTATGGCGCGCCCGGGCGTCCGGGAAGTCCAGGAACAGCACCGCCACCCGGAGGACGCCCGTAGACGGGATCCGACCGTGGAGCGGGAATCCGGCGGGACCGGGCGGACGGCAGGTATCCGGATCCGGCCGCTCGGGGCTGACATACCGGTGCACCTCTGCGGGCGTCTGTATTTCCTGGGTAGGCGCGGCAGGCCCACTCGGCGGGACACGGCCCCAGCAGGTGATGGCCCCGCCCGTGTGCAGCCCGCACGAATGGCGGTCCCCCAGGTCGATGGCGCTGAACTCGCCTTGCGGAGGGTCGGCCCGACCGTGCTCGTCGAAGCCCCAGCAGACCACCGAACCGTCGACGGTGATCCCGCAGGAGTGCTGCCAGCCGGCCGCTATGGCGCGGAAACGCTTGGCAGGGGCATCGGCCTGTGCCGCGTGATCGGCGCCCCAACAGACGCCGACGCCGTCGGTGCGCACGCCGCACGAGTGCCAGTTGCCGGCTGCGATGGCGACGAACCGTCCGGGTGGCGGGTCGGCTTGACCATCGTTGTCGGCACCCCAGCAGGTAAGGGACCGGTCGGCGTTGCGGAGCCCGCACGTATGCCATTCCCCGGCCGCGACAGCGGCGAATTCGCCGGGTGGCGGGCTTGCCTGGCCTGCGTGGTCGGCGCCCCAGCAGGTGACGCTTCGGTCGGTCCGGATGGCGCACGAATGGTCGCCCCCGGCGGTGACCGCGATGAACCTCCCCTCCGGCGCCTCGGTCGCTCCCCGGCCGTCCCAACCCCAGCAGACGATCTCCTGGCGGGCGGCGATGCCGCAGGTGTGGCTCCGACCGGCGGCCAACGCCACGAACTCCCCGTCCGGTGGTGCGGCCTGGCCCCTAGCGTTGTCCCCCCAGCAGGTCACCGTGCGATCTCTGCGTATGCCGCAGGAGTGATCCCAACCGACCGCTACCGCGGTGAAGTCACCCTCGTCGGGTGGTATGAGGGTGCCGGCGTCCGCGGACGGGATGGCGCCGGCAAACCGGAGTGCGCGGGTCAGGAAGGTGGCCATCTCTGCACGGGTGGTGGCCCGGCCGGGGCAGTAGCGGGCCGGATCGACCGCGCACCCGGAGGTGATCCCGGCCGCGGCCAAGGCGCTTATGCCCGGTAGGTGAGTGGCGCCCTGCCCGACATCGGCGAACCCCGTCGGCGGCACGGCTGGCAACCGGAGTGCGCGGGTCAGGAAGGTGGCCATCTCTGCACGGGTGGTGGCCCGCCCGGGACAGAAGCGGGCCGGCTCCGTAGCGCATCCCCGGGTGATTCCCATATCTGCGAGTCGCTCCACATGGACCGCCCACCACGCACCTTCGTCGACGTCGGCGAACCGTGACCGCTCGATGGGCTCCGGGTCGGCGGCGTCCAGTGCCCGGACCAGCCAGACCGCCATCACCCAGCGCGGGATGGGCAGATCGGGGCAGAACCGGCGGGGTGCGCACTCCGTTCCCTCGAACACTCCCCTCGCAGCCAGGATCTCCACGCTATCCCGGTGCACACCCGCCCCGGCGATATCGAAGAACGGCTCGGTGGCCGCTGAGTTCGCATCCTCGCCGGTTCCGGACAGCAACTCCCCGTGTTCCGGGGCGGGTGTCGGGCTCGCCGGACTCGGAAGCAAACCCCCGACCATCAGCAGCACGGCTAACGCAAGCAGGAGGCCGCGGGTTTGATGCCGGCGGGGGTATCCGGCTACATCACTGGGCCTGCCGACGGTACCCATCACTCGACGGAGGCTACCCGGGTCTTTGGCGGCCCCTCATCGCCGGGCGGGTTGGCGGCGAGGGCCCCGGTAGGCGAGACCCTTCAGGCTTATCGCGAAGCCGCTCTCCAGCAGGATGGCGCCGAGCGGGTGGTCGCCGGCCGGGAGACCGTTGATGGTCTCTACTGTCAACCGCCGGTGCCGGACTCCGATCTCGGTCAGGGCGTCGGCGGCCGCGCCGTGAAGCTCCTCCGCGTCGGTGAGGAGGGTGGCCGTCTTCCCGCCCCGCTCCAGGAACAGCAGGGGCCGGCCGTCGTGGAGGATCACGTAGGCGCCGGCCGAGCGGGAAGGCCGGCCCTGGGCTTCCTCGGGCCACGGCAGCAGGGTGCCGTACGGGTTGGCCGGATCAGCCGCGGCGAGGATCACGGTTCCCTCGTCGCTGTCGGCGGTCCGGAGCCGGTCCACGGCCCCGGGTAGGGCGAACTGAAGGCCTCCGAGGCCTTCCACGAAGTATCCGCGGCGGATGCGTCCCGTCTCCTCCAGATGGTTGAGGATGGGGTAGAGGGTGGTCAGACCGCCGGGGATATTCTCCGCTCGGGCGCCGGCCCGGGTCACCACCCCGTGGCGTTCCAGCAGGAGCTCCGTCCAGGCGGCGCCCCACTCCGCATCCGCCACATCGGCCGCGCACAGGTCGGCTACCAGCGACCACCTCCCGGACGATGAAGGGGGCATGGCGGAGGGCAGCCGGCGCCGGGATCGCCCGGAGCGGGACCGGGCCAGACGGCGGATCCGTAGCGCGCGCAGCGGGGCGAGGGTGTCATTGGTGACCTCTCCCGACCAGACCAGGTCCCAGAGCGCCTCGAGGGTGTCCTCGAGATGCTCGCAGCGGGCAGCGAGGTGTATGTCCCGGAAGAAGCTGGCACCCCTTCGCGAGAGGTGGGACCGGATGGCGTGGTGGAGGTCGGAGTCGGGCAGGTCGTCCGCGGGGGGTCGGTAGAGGATCGGTAGTTGTTCGCGCAGGTACAGGGCCACCCTTCCGTCACGAGGACCGATCGAGCCCCGGCCCACCCATACCACTTCGCCCGACGCCATGAGTTGATCTGCCATGGCGGGCGTGTAGTCGAGCCTCGCCGCCAGGACGTCCCGTTCGAGTATCGAGGCGGGGATCGGAAGCCCCTGGAGGGTGCGGATCGTCTCGACCAGGGCCGACAGGTGGTTGCGCCCGGTGCGGCCCACTCCCTGCCAGGCGGGCAGGAACCGCCCGAGGGCGCCGGCCTCGACCGCCTCGATCTCGCGGCGGAGCACCGCCAGGCTACGCCGCTTCAGCCGGCGCAGCACTCCCGTGTCCACCCACTCCTGGCCGGCCTCGCCCGGCCGGAAGGCGCCCCGGGCCACCGTCCCGGCCTGCTCGAGCGCCGCCAGGACGGCCTGTATGGCGGCCGGGGGGAGGCCGAGCGCTGATCCGGCCTCCTCGGCGGTGAACGGCGCGTGGGTGCGGGCGTAGCGTCGCACCACCTCCCCGAGCGGGTCGGGACCGGTCTCGAGGAAGGCATGGGGAACCCCGGCCGGCGGCTGGACTCCCATGGCGTCGCGGAGCCGACCGGCATCCTCGATGGCCGCCCAGCTCGGCGCGCCGCCCACCTGAACCCGGATGGCCCGGCGGCGCTCCTCCAGCTCGCGTAGCAGGCCGGATGCGGACCCGTCGGCCAGCCGGTCGGCCACTGCGCCGCCGGTGAGCGGCCCGAGGGCCCGGAGCAGATCGTGCACTCCGTCCAGCCCCCTGACCCGGCGATCCGGGGTCAGGTACTGGAGTTCCAGTTCCACCGCGGCGATCACGTCCTCGTCCAGCAGGTCGCGGAGCTCACCCTCTCCGAGCAGCTCGCGGAGCAACTCCCGGTCGAGGGTGAGGGCCGTGGCTCGCCGTTCGGAGGGGGCGGCGTCACCCTCGTACAGGTAGGAGGCCACGAACTCGAAGAGGAGCGACGAGGCGAACGGTCCGGCCGAGGTGGTGTCGACCTCCACCACCCGCACCCGGCGGGCCGCGATGTCCCCGAGGAGTTCCTTGGCGGAGGGTAGGTCGAACACGTCCGAGAGGATCTCGCGGTAGGTCTCGAGGATGATCGGGAACGAGCCGAAGCGGGTGACGATGGCCATGAGGTCGGCGGCCCGCCGTCGCTGGAGCCACAGGGGGGTGCGACCACCGGGCCGGCGGCGGGGCAGCAGCAATGCGCGGGCGGCCGCCTCCCGGAACCGGGCCGCGAACATGGCCGTGCCGGACAGCTCCTCGATCAGGATCGACTCCAGCTCGTCCGGGTCGAGGAGAAGGTCTTCGAGAGACGGCAGGTCGTCGGTGTCGATGAAGCGGAAGGAGATTCCGTCGTCGCTCCAGATGACGTCCACATTCCGCCCGTAGCGGTGTCGCAGGCGCTGGCCGATGGCCATTGCCCACGGCGCGTGCACCCGGCCGCCGAGGGGCGAGAGGATGGCGATCCGCCAGTCCCCGATCTCGTCGCGGAAACGCTCCACCACCACCGTCCGGTCGGTGGGAAGCACTCCGGTGGCGTCACGCTGCTCTTCGATGTATGCGACCAGGTTGCGGGCCGCCCATTCGTCCAGGTGGTACCGGCGCCGGAGCGTGTCCACCGCCCGGTCGGTCTCCATCGCCCCGATGGTGCGGACGAAGCGGCCGATCGCCCTCCCGGTCTCGACGGGACGGCCCACCCGATCGCCCTTCCAGAACGGCATCCGGCCCGACTCGGCGGGGGCGGGGATCACCTCCACCCGGTCGGCGGTGATGTCGCTGATCCGCCACGCCGAGGTGCCGAGGACGAACACGTCCCCGGGACGGGACTCGTAGACCATCTCCTCGTCGAGCTCGCCCACCCGGCTGCCGTCAGGAAGGTTGACCGAGTACAGCCCGCGGTCGGGGATGGTCCCGGCGTTGGTGACCGCCAGGCGCTGGGCCCCTGAACGGGGCGTCAGTGTGTGCGTGACCCGATCCCAGACCACGCGGGGGCGCAACTCCCCGAACAGCTCGGACGGGTAGCGGCCGGCCAGCATGTCGAGGACCGCCTCGAAGGGTCCCCGGGCCAGATCGCGGTAGGGGGCGGCCCGCCTGACCAACGAGAGGAGGTCGTCCGCCTGCCATTCGTCCATCGCCACCGCCGCCACCACCTGCTGCGCCAGCACGTCGAGCGGGCTCTGGGGAACGGCCGTGGGCTCCACCGACCGCGCCAGCATGAGGTCGGCCACCACGGTCGCCTCGAGGAGGTCCCCGCGGAACTTGGGAAAGACCTTGGCCACGCTGGTCGCCCCCACCTGATGGCCGGCCCTACCCACCCTCTGCAAGCCGGAGGCCACGCTGGTGGGCGACTCGACGTGGATGACGAGGTCCACCGCGCCCATGTCGATGCCCAGCTCCAGCGTCGAGGTCGCCACCACGGCCGGCAGCTCACCCCGCTTGAGCAGGTCCTCGATGATGATCCGCTGCTCGCGCGACACCGAGCCGTGATGGGCGCGGGCGATCTCATCCCTCGCCAGGTTGTTCAGCTCGGAGCAGAGCCGTTCGGACAGCCGGCGGGAGTTGGCGAACACGATGGTGGACCGGTGGGCTCTGACCAGGTCCAGCAGGGCCGGGTACACGGAGGGCCAGATGGACCGGTACCCCGGGTCGGCGGGCTCGGATGCGAGCGGGTCGGGAGGTGTGGGCGCGGCCATGTCCTCGACCGGGACCACGATCTCCACCTCGAGGCCCCGCTTGCCGGGGACATCCACGATGGTGACCGGCCGCGGCGTCCAGGCGCCGCCGTCCATGGTCCCGCCTCCCATGAACTCGGCGATGGTCGACAGGGGTTGCTGGGTGGCGGAGAGACCGATGCGGAGGGGACGGACGGCCGTCACCTCTTCCAGCCTCTCCAGCGAGAGGGCCAGGTGCGATCCCCGCTTGGTCCCGGCCACGGCGTGGACCTCGTCGAGGATGACCCACCGGACCGAAGCCAGCATCTTGCGGGCCGCGCTGGTGAGGATCAGGAACAGGGACTCGGGGGTGGTGATGAGGATGTCCGGGGGGTGGCGCTGCATGCGCTGGCGGTCGGCGGGCGGGGTGTCTCCGGTGCGGATGGCGGCCACCACCTCGGGAGGGGTCGCCAGGCCGTGGCGCTCGGCGGCGTGGGCGATCCCGGTCAGGGGCGCCCGGAGGTTGCGCTCCACGTCATGGGCCAGGGCCTTCATCGGCGAGATGTAGAGGACCCGGCAGCGCCGGGACTTGGCCGGCACGGGTTCGGTAAGCAACTGGTCGAGCGTGTAGAGGAACGCAGCCAGCGTCTTGCCCGACCCGGTGGGGGCGTGGATCAGCGTGTGCTGACCGGCCGCGATGGCCGGCCATCCACTGGCCTGAGCCTCGGTGGGGCCGGGGAACGCCTCCTCGAACCAGGTGGCGGTAGCGGGCGAAAACAGTTCTCTCAACATCTTTGACGGCAGGCTATCGCGTGCCCGTGACATTCACGCCGGGCACCGGCGTGTTTGCTTGAACGTACTCCTGCGATTCATAAAATTGGCGCGTGTATGGAGTTAATTGTGTTTAAATGGATCGCATGATCTACCGAACGCCTCTCCTGTCCCCGAGCGATGAGCGGGCGCTGGACGCCATCAACGGCTTGCGGGACAACCTGAGGCTCTACGTCAGGAACCCGCGCCGGTGGTACGGAACCCTGAGAAGGGCAACCGTTGCGCGAGCTGTCCAGGGTTCGAACTCTATCGAGGGTTATCACGCGACCGTCGAGGATGTGGCGGCCGTGATGGCGAACGAGGACCCTACCAGCCTTGATCCCGCAACTCGGGATGCCGTTGCCGGGTACCGGGACGCCATGACCTACGTGATCCAGCAGGCACGGGAAGCACCCACGATCGACGCCTCCACGCTCCGGGCCCTGCACTTCATGATCACGCGACACGACCTGTCGAGTAATCCCGGGCTGTGGCGGCCGGGACCGGTATGGGTCAACGACAACGAGGGCCGCGCCGTCTACGAGGCGCCCGAGCGATCGCTGGTCGAGCCCCTGGTTAGCGCTCTGTTGGATCAGATCAACGCCAGCGATCAGCACGTCATAGTGACGGGTGCCATGGCGCACTTGAACCTGGTGCTCGTCCATCCGTTCAGCGATGGAAACGGACGGGTAGCCCGCTGTCTACAGTCGTTGGTCCTCGGAAGCGATGGCCTCCTGTCTCCCGAGTTCTTCAGCATCGAGGAGTATCTGGGCCGCAACACACCCGCCTACTACGCGGCGCTGACCGATGTGGCCGGAGGCCGGTGGTCACCAGATCGCAGCGCTCGTCCCTGGATCGAGTTCTGCATAACCGCGCACTACCGCCAAGCCATGACCGTGCGCCGGCGAATACGAGAGATGGAGGAACTCTGGGATAGGTGCGAGCAGTTGGCCGCGCAGCACCGTCTACCCGCCAGGACGGTGGCCGCCCTGGTCGACTCGGCCCGAGGATGGAGGCTGCGGCGGTCCCTGTACATGAGCCTCATCGAGATCTCGTACGGCGACAAGGTGAGCAGTGCCGTGGCCACGAGAGACCTCGCCGCGATGACACGTGCGGGCCTCCTGGATCCACGCGGAGAGCGTCGAGGACGCTACTACGTGGGCGCCACCCCACTCAGGGAGGCCTGGCACCGAATCCGCCGAGCCCGACCACCGCGTGGAGCGGACGACCCGTACCAATTGCCCACGACACCCACGCTTCCCGGTCTCCCATAGGGTCCGGAGCCGATCTCGTATGCCGGTCGGGTCGGGCCTCAGGCTGACCTACAACAGACAGGAAGGGGTTACCATCGATGACCATGATCAAGGAGTCCACGGTCGCGAAACGGGTCACGCAGTCCCTGGTCTTCCTGGAGCAGGCAGAGGCTGAGTTCGCGATGGGCGACACTCGCCAGGG
>JAPPGV010000052.1:10367-30216 GCA_028821235.1 bacterium | reverse complement strand
ACGGGACGCCGATGGCCGCCAGAGCACCCGGTTGTTTCGCAGACAGACCACTAGTCCTCCCGAAGCCTCATGAGCATCGAGGTGGGGTTGAAATCGTTGCACGGGGTGAGGTCCTGGGGGCAGGCGGACAGGAGCACCACCAGATCCTCGTGGGCCAGCAGGGTCATAGTGGCGCCCGCGTCGTGGGCGGCGGGATCGGTCACCACGTCCCCGTCGTCGGTCACCCGGTTGTGCATGAACACGTTCCAGGCCATCTCGCCGTGTAAGCCGAAGTCCTCCCCGAGCAGGTCCCGCGCCTGGTAGAGGTTGGCCAGGCAATGGTCGTGATCGTCCAGGTCGTAGTCCCGCTTGAAACGCTCGTGGTCACAGCACGGCACGATGATGTCGTGGCGCTCCACGTCGTCCCGGACGATGGTGAAAACCGGGTTGCGGCGGTTGGAGAACACCTGTGATCCGGTGACCAACTCGATCGAGGCGTTGCACGACACCGTGTGGGTCGGAGACAGGTACTCGGAGGGATCGTTGCGGAACCAGGCGATCAGGTCGCCGACCTGGTGGCCTTCGACATCGACGATGTCCAGCAACTGACCCTTGCGCATGTAGACACCCCGACCCTCTCGGGCCGGAACGATGACTTCGGTTGCTCCGCTCATTAATCGGTCTCCTCTTGCGGTTTCTCGGTGTCCGCTGCCTGTTGAAGCGCGTGTGCCGCCCGGGGTGCTCCAATACGAGATGGAACCTGCTTTGGCCGAAGACCTGCTGGTCCCGACCAGCCGGGAGGGCTGCCTCGGCGATGGTAGTTGGATGGTCTCCCGCCTGATCCACAATGTGGACCCGCCGGGGTTCCCATCGGTCGGGTCTCCCTCCCCGAACCCTCAGAAGGGGTTAGCGAGGTGTGCTGACCCATGTGGCGCCTCAGACGTGGGCAGAGCCAGGGAGCTCACCGATCTCGGGGGTGACGGTCACCTGGCGGGCCGCGGCGGGGGTGTTGCGGCTCTGCAAAGCGCGGACCCGGCCGTCGATGAGGACGGCGGTGATGCCTGGGATGTCGCCCCTGGCGAGGGCGCCGAGGGCGTCGCCGCCATACGATCCCCAGGGCGCGTCGGCGATCACCAGGTCGGCCGCCCGGCCCACCTCGACCTTCCCCGCATCCAGGCCGTAGACGTCCGCCGTTACCCCCGAGGCCCATGCCCACACGGTGGCCGGATCGGCACTTGTGAGGGAGGAGAGCTCGGCCATCGTCTTGAGCACGCCCAGCGGCATGACACCGGTCCCGGTGGGCGTGTCCGACCCGATGATCACCCGGTGCTCAGCCCGGTGTTCGAGCACCGACTCCACTATCTGGATGGCGCTCCGCAGGTTGCCGGCCTGGACGATCTGGAGCACCAGATCGGTCGTGGACACGATCCGGACGACTCCGTCATCGTCAAGCGACGAGGGGCCACCGTTGATGTGGCCGCACACGTCAGGACGGAGCAGCATCAGATGATCGGTGGTGATGGGCTTGGAGCCGGGGATCGACGCCCCACCCGAGTGGCACATCACCTTGATCCCCACCTCCTGCGCCGCCCGCACCTGCGGCAGTCCGTCGGCCGGGTCCTCGTACCGGCCGAACCCGAACTTGGCCAGCCACACCCCCTGGTCAGCCAGATAACGGAAGTGCTCGGGCCGGAGGGTCGGCTCGAGCACCACCGCTCCGCCGTTGACCTTCATCCCGTTGGGCCGGTAATTGCTCCACGACCGCTGGGCGAACACGGCCAGGGCGACCACTCCGTCGGCATCGTGCGGTCGACCCGGCGCGTGGATCTCGCCGGGCGAGATCACCTGGGTAATCCCACCGTGAACGTACGAGCTGAGGAAGCCGACCACGTTCTGGCGAGGGGTGAAGTCACCGATGACCACGTGGCAGTGGGAGTCGATCAATCCCGGCCCGACGGTCGTCCCGTTGGCGTCGATCACCTGGTCGGCGTGCTCGTAGCCCTCGGAGGATCCGATCGACACGATGGACCCGTCCTCTATGAACAGCGCCTCCGCATCTGTGACCGGGCCGGCCAGGTCACCCGTGACCAGAGTCCCGATGTTGACGATCGCGGTCCGGCGTGGTCTGCCCACCGCTCAGGAGGGTGCTGAGGAAGACGGGGATCGGTTGGCCCGCGATCCCGTGGCCTGGAGTTTCATTGCCGACTATCGTGCCAACTGGACATCTTTACCTACCCTCCTAACGGAGCCCGTCCTCGCCGATCACGTCCTCGGGCGCCAGACCTCCCATCCGGGCGTTGAGCCTCCCCCGGTTGGCGACCCCCACGGCCACCAGTACTTCGTCCGCCCGGGGAGCGTCGCCGGGATACAGGGTGATGGCGTCGTAGTGATCCCGGACGTAGAGGGCGTCCTTGTGGGCCAGCGGGATCGTTATCGGGGTTCCTGCCGCCGCCACGACGGTGGCAGAGGACATCCAGGCGACTCCCCCGCCGAGCGTCTCGCGGAGCGGGTTGGCGAAGGCGGTGGAAAGGAACATCACCGCGTGCTCCTGCGATCCATCTAGTCCGGCGATCCCTCCCTTGCCGTAGGACACGACCGGCTCTCCCAGGGCGTCCATGGCCATCTCCCCAAGGATCCGACCCAGGCCGGCCGAGAACGCCACCGCCTCGGACAGGTCCTCGTGGTAGCTCCCCGCGTAGGGGTTGTGGATCGCCGCCGCCACCACCGCCTTGCGGAGCGGCGGGTCTGCTTCGATCCCCTCCCTGATCCGCTCCTCCTCGACCTGGTTGATGACCTTCCTGATGGAAAAGTCCAGGCTCACAGCAACTCCCTCCCGGCAGCCGCGGCGGCAGGCGGATAGGTGTCGTCGAACAAGCCCACCGGCAGGTCTCTCAGGTACGTGAGAACGTCGTCCAGGTCAGTGACGTCCACATACTTCATATGCAGGTCGAAGAGGGCGATCTTGTGTGACACCTCGCCACGATCGAACACCGCTTCGTGCGGGATCGTCACCTTGAAGTCGTTCGAGAGGGCATCCACGGCGCTGGCGCGCACGCATCCGCTGGTGGTGGTGCCGGTGAGGATGAGCGAATCGGCCCTCATCATGGTGAGGTGGCTCACCAGCGGCGTTCCGAAGAAGGCAGACGGCTTGCGCTTCTCGATGAACAGGTCGTCGGGTCGGGGCGCCACCTCGGCCACGATCTCGTTGCCCTTATGCCCCATCACGTCCACCTCGTCCTCCGCCCGGGTGCTCTTCAGCGACCAGATCCCGAGGTCGAAGCCGTCGGCCCGGCGCGGGTTGGTGGTGTAGATGACCGGAAGGCGCTTGGCCCGGGCCACGTCGAGGATGTCCTGGATGGCGGGGATCCCCCGCTCCCAGGCCTCTGGCCCGCAGGCGTACCTCCACCGCTCGATCGACTCGAGGATGGGCTCGGCCCGGTCCCCGCAGAAGTTGTAGTTGACGTCGATCACCATGATGGCGGGACGCTCGCCGTATCCGGCCCGCTTGCCCCAACCGGCCGCGGCGAAGACCGTCCGATCGGTCTCGGTGAGGACGTCGTCCCAGATGGCCATCTACCTACCCTCCTATCGGACGGGTGTACTTGGTGGTCTCGGGGGCGAAGCCGGGTCGGGCGAACTTGTCGGCCAGCCAGCGCTGGGTGGGGGCCACCCGGGCCGGGCTGTTGGCGTCCAAGACCTGATGGCTCGGCCCCAGCTTGCGAGGCAGGTAGTGGCCCCGCGGATCTCCGACCGGACGCATCCCGGGTGAGTCGTCCGCCCACTCCGCGCTGACCTCGCCCCGCAGGATGGTCATGATCGGCCAGCCGGTGAAGGTATGGCCTTCCATGATCGACCATCCCGACCTGGTGTTGATGTGCTCCTTGCCGACCTTCACTTCCCGACCCAGGTCGATGATCACCATGTCCGCGTCGAAGCCCGGCAGGAGCGAGCCCTTGGTTCCCCAGAGGCCAGAGGTCTTGGCGGGGTTCTCGCAACTCACCTGGACGGCCCGCTCGAGGCTGATGCGGCCCTTGTTGACCCCTTCCGACAGCATCACGGGCAGGAACAACTCCACCCTCGAGAACCCGGTACGGCAATCCCAGATCACCGGGTTGTACATCTCCTCGTGGGAGGACGGCTCCCATCCAACCACGTGATCGGACCCGACCACGTCCACGATGCCCTCGGCCAGCGCCACCCAGAGCGCCTCGATGTTGTCCCTGCGGCGGAGCGGGACGTTGATCCTCCAGCCGTACTCGGGCTCGGCCCAGAGCCATGGCGGACCGGTCTGCGCGTACAGCTCCAGACCCTCGGCGCGGGCTCGGGCCACTTCCTCGAAGGACAGCTTGGTGGTGCAGTGCTGGAGGTAGAGGGGAACGTGGCCGGGGGTCTGCATGGCCAGGTAGGCGTAGGAGCGGACGTGATGGGCCTCGAGGAAATCGGGTGAGCGGTCGGTCCACGAACCGCAGTCGGTGCGGCCGCTACTCCGAAGGCGGTCCTCGAAGATCCGCCCGATCTCCCAGTTCTCGGGATGGATGTGAACGATCCCCGGATGGCCGATATGGGCGACCTCCTCCATCACCAGGTAGACCGTGCCGTCATCGATACCCGTACCCAGACCGGCCCGCCGGGACGGCCAGTTGGTGTCGTCCTCGTCCGACATGCCCTTCATCGAACGGGTCTGCAGGTAGAGCTTGAAGGAGGTGACCCCGTGCTCCTCGGCGTACTGAGGGATCTCCCGGGCGTGCTGGTCGGTCTCGAGCATGTAGGTCAGGTAGGCGTCGACATGGCTCACTTCGTTGATCACGTCCCGCCCCGAAGGAAACGACTCGTTGAACGAGACCACGTCGGCCCTGCCCACTACTTCCTTGAACGGCTTCGTGCCCAAACGAGTGGTCGGCGCCTGGATACCCCAGGTGGTGATGCCCGCCGTAGCAGCCGCCCGCGACTCGGTGGTCATGTCGTAGTCGAACGGCACGTAGCACCCTGGGTGGGCCTCGGAGTCCACCACCCCCGGGAGCACGTAGTTGCCGCGGGCGTCGATGGTCTTCTTGGCAGACGGCATCAACTCCTCGGGAGCCAGCATGGCCACCTTGCCGTCCTTGACGCCGACCGCCACCCGGTAGCGTCCGCCGCCCGTCACGACCGTGCCGTTGGTTACCACCAGATCGAGAGGTTGTCCCGCCATATGCCCGAACTCCGTCCTTTCAAGCCGTCGGTTCGCCATCTCCCCGGGTCAAGACCGCGCTGGTGGCCCGGAGCGACGCTGCCCGGTTCCTCACTCCGAGCAACTGCCGGTTGACAAGCAACGGGAGCACGGAGTAGAACCTGGGCACGACATGAGCTTACATCCTGATGGGGCCGGGACCATCCCGGCCGAGACGAAACAGCAACTGCTCGACCTGCGGGAACGCGTTGAGGCCTTTGACGGAGCGAGACCGCATGACGCCATCGCCCGCCAGGCGATCCAGGAAGCCATTACGGGCGGACTCGAGGGCAACGCCGCGGTGGGCTGCCTGATCGTCGACCCCGACGGAAGGGTTCTGGTCAGCGACCGCAACCGGATGCTGGCGCCGAGGTTCAGAAGCGACCTACACGCCGAGATGTCGGCGCTGAACATATACGAGGACACGCATCCTGATGGAGGGAATCTGAGGGGTCACACCCTGATTACCTCGCTCGAACCGTGCGAGATGTGCACGATCAGGATCATCAACTCGGCTGTCACCACCACCCTCTACGTAGCAAGCGATGTCGGCAAGGGAGGCATAACCGGCCCGAACGCCCTGGCCCCGCACTGGGCGCGCCTTGCCGAACCCCAGACTTTCTCCCCAGCCGACTGCTCGAAGGAGCTGAGCGACATCTCGCTGAAGGTGTTCACCACCACGATCGGCGGGGTGATCGAGAAGATGATGGCGCGCCGGATCTAGCGTCCGAGCCCGGAGAGAACACGAGAGTCGCGCCGCCAGACCGGTGCGCCGCACCGGGCCCTGACCACGCCGCGCCACATCCCTCCGAGGGGAACGTCGACATGTAGACGGGATCGAGAGCCACGTCACCGATTCCGTAGATGATCAGCGTCTCTCCCGGACTCGCGGGCGGTGCCGGGATACGGTCGTCGCGGTATCCGAGTGGAGCGTGGTCGGGGTGGTGATAGAGGTGGTACATGGCGACGTTGCCGGGCGTGCCAAATCACAGACAGGCGCCTCGCCGTCGGGGTAACGAGCCGATCGCTTCCGACCACTCTCCTGCCCTAGCCCCTATTCTGGTGGTCCCCGTGACCGGAAGCCGACCGAGGAGGACGAGCGATCGACGCCGACATCACCACCGTCGAGATGGTCTTCCGCCTCATCCCGTTGCTGATCCTGCTCGGTACCGGAGTGATGGGCGGCATCGTGGTGCTCAACAACCTCACCGCACCCGGCGCCAACCTGGCCTTCGTAGAGCACATCATGACGATGGACACCACCAATATGGACAGGGGAACGCAGTGGCGAGAGATCCGGTCGCCGGCCCTCCACCGGATCGCCTTTGTCACGATCCTCTTGTTCGAGGTGGCGGTCACCGTGCTGTCGCTGGTCGGTAGCTACTTCCTGGCTACCAACCTCGGCGCGCCCGCCGACGCCTGGGAGGCGGCCAAACTGTTCGGTTACCTGGCCTTCATGGCGGCCCTGGTGGTCTGGTTCCTCGTCATCCAGGTGGTGGGCGCCGAGTGGTTCGTCAGCTGGCAGTCGGAGAGCTGGAACGCCATCCGTGACTCCACCCGCATCAACCTGATCACCCTGGCCGGCATCATCATCCTCCGGCTGGCCTAGCCCTGTAGCCGGATAGACTTTCCGAGCATGCAATTCGGCCACCGGCTACGCCGGAAGCTCCTGGCAGTCCTCCCCGTCGTCGCTGTACTGGCAATGGCGTCCGCGGCCTGCGGCTCCGACGAAGAGACGTCCTCCGGGATCACCCAAACCGGGATCACCACCGCCCAGGATCCCATCACCGACACCACAACCGCCACCGGGCCCGCGCCGGTCGAAGAGACCACGACCACCATCGAGGCGGACGAACCGACCGTGGAGGACCCGCCGGCCCACATCCGCAGTGTGGAGGTGTCCATCCTCGAGTCCTCCCCACCGCGGGTGTTGGTGTACATAGAAGGCGACCATCCCACACCCTGCCACGAGACCTTCACCGAGGTCACGGAGGACGGAAGCGACTACACCGTCATGGTCCGGAGCGTGGCGCCGGAACCCGGCTCTGTCTGCGCCCAGGTGCTCGAGCCGTTCGAGGTGGTCGTACCGATCGGCGACGGGTTCGAGCCCGGGGACTACACCGTGACTGTCAACGGGGCGACCCATCAGTTCTCCATCTGATCGCACTCCGGCACGACCCGCAGCCCCGGAGGCGGGTCCCGATGGTCTTGGAGGGCCTCAGTCACCGATAGAAGTCGGCGCGATCCGTCACTTTCGGCCGATTCTCGCGATCCTGGTGCTCTTCGCCGCGGCCTGCGGTACGAGCGGCCGGGATGTGACCCCTTCCACGCAACCCCCGACCACTCGGCCGGCCACGGCCATCACCTCACAGCCGACCACGACCCCCACATCGGCCCCATCCAGTACCACGTCGACATCCACCACGACCCTCCCTCCCACTACGACCACCTCGATCCCTGCCGCGACGACCACCACCACGACGGTCGTCCCACCCGAGGCGCCGCCGATCGTCGAGCTCGTCATCTCGGAGCCGGCCGGGATATCCGCTCTGGATCCGATCAACTCCGACGGCAGCGGTCAAGGCGCTCCGGTGCTGACCACCGTGTACGAGACGCTGGCCTGGACCAGCCCGTCGGGTGAGGTACTACCCCGCCTTGCCACCGAATGGAACATCTCCGAGGACCGCAGAACCTACACATTCCACTTGCGGCAGGGCGTCAGGTTCCACAACGGCGCCGACTTCACGGCTCAGGACGTGGTCTACAGCGTCACGCGGGCCCTCACCGACGGAAGCCCGGTCGTACGCCAACGGGCCCGCAACCTGGAGAGCGTGACCGCGACCGACGACTACACGGTCGTCTTCGAGTTGAGGGAGCCGTCGAGCGCCTTCCTGTTCGAAGTAGCCGACCCCACCGGGAGCGGGTTCTCGTCGATCCTGACCCAATCGGCACCCACCCACGGAACGGAGCCGGTGGGGACCGGGCCGTTACGGTTCGTCTCCTACGTGCCCGGCTCGGAGCTGGCGCTGGAACCCAACCGGGACTACTGGGATCCATCCGCTCTCCCCCACTACGAACTCCTCCGGATTCGCATCATCGAGGATGAGCCTGACCGGGTGGCCGCCCTCGAGAAGGGGGAAGTCGCCCTGATCCGGACGAACACCATCGAGGTGGCGGCCGGACTCATAGAGGATCCGCTTCTCCAGGTGGTAGGAACACCGGCTTGGACCATCTGGCTCCATGCCGCCCGCAGGGGCATGACCGCTGACGGCGCGGTGGTTCGGGCCGCATGGCTGTCCCTGGACCGCCAGGGACTGGCCGACACCGCCTTCGCCGGCGAGGCCGGGCCGTGGTCAACCTCCCATCCCCTGCTCGCGTACGGTCTAGGTCCTACCGAACTACCGGGATACCAACGGGATGTCGAGGCGGCCGCGCAGGTCCTGGCAGAGGCGGGGTACGAGGACGGGGTCAGCCTCGAACTGCTCTATCCCGAGCAGGAGTACCCGGAGGCCTTCTTCGAGGTCCTCCTGACCTCGTGGAGCGAGGCCGGGGTCAGGGTCGAGCCGGTGCCCCTCGACCGAGCCACCTGGCTCGCGAGGCTCGTCACCGCCGACTACGACCTGACCGTCACCCGCCACGGCTGGTACGCCAACCCCTACCGCTACGTGCTTCCGAGGCCGGGCTGGCAGGCGCCGCCCGAGGAAGTCCTCCCCGAGTTGATCCCGGCGCTGACGGACCTGGCGACGGTGAGCGACGAGGACCGCTCAGATGTGTTCCAGAGGGTCCAGCTGATCGAGGCGGAGAACGCGTACCCCTTCGTCGGGGTTGTCTACGTCAACACGCACCATGTCTACCGCACCGACCTGATCACGAATGCCGTTGTAACCGGCTCCGTATCGGGCGACCGGCGCGGCCTCTACCTCTCCCTGACACCGACCGGGCAGTCGCCGACACCGTACGGATAGGCGCCTCATCGGGGCCGAGAATCGATGCGGAGAGGTGCGCTCTCATGGGCGCGGTCCGGGGGTCCCTGCTACAGTAATCCGGCCAGCCGTTCCGGCACCGGCAGACGTAGTGCATAGTCCTCTTCGAGCCCCCAGGCCCCGAGTCTGTAAAGCCCTTTGGGATCGGAGAGCGACAGGCGCTATAAATACGGGTTGCGCCGGTACGCGGCGTGATCCTTGGGAATTGACTGTGCCCAACATGGCAAGCAAGCGAGCGGAAGGACCTCGTATGAAGAAGTTTCGTGGCGCCATCATCTTGATGGTGGCCCTAGCGTTGCTGGCGTCAGCCTGCGGCGACGACGGTTCGGCCGAAGCCGACGCAGCTGCTGCCCAGGCGGCGGCGGAGGCCCAGGCGGCCGAGGCCGAGGCAGCTGCGGCTCAGGCGCAAGCCGACGCAGCGGCAGCCCAGGCGGCGGAAGCCCAGGCGCAAGCCGACGCGGCCGCAGCCGATGCAGCTGCTGCCCAGGCGGCCCTGGAACAGGCTCAGGCCGACCTCGAAGCCACCCAGGCGGCGGCGGAGGCAGGCGATGCTGAGGCCCAGGCAGCTCTGGAAGAGGCCCAGATGAAGGCCGATGAGGCTGCTGCGATGGCTGAGGAAGCCGAGATGGCGGCCGAGGAAGCCCAGATGGCTCTCGAAGAGTCCATGATGGTCACGGCGCCCGAGATCCGTGCCGCCGAGGTTCGCATGGGTATCTATCCGTGCTGTGCCGACCTTGCCTACTGGCAGATCCCGATCGAGCTGGGATGGTGGGAGGAATGGGGTATCACCATCACTCCTAACCAGCCGACCTATCACTACTTCACCGGCACCCAGGAGATCGTTCCTTGGTTGCAGCGTGGTGACGGCGACGTTGCACAGGGATGGGTACCTGGCCTCTTCGGAACGCTGGAGACCTTCGGTCAGAGCATTCCGCCCATCCACTTCGCTGACATCTACGTCGGCTATGCGATCCTGGTAGCCCCGGACAGCGAGGCCAAGACGGCTCTCGAGTTCATGGACGAGGGCATGAGCTTCACGGAGGCGGCCACGGCTGCGGTACAGCAGTTGGTCGGTAAGGAAGTCCATATCCCGCCGCACAGCACGACGCAGTCCCAGTACTCGGATGCCTTCTTCGCCTACCTGCCCCAGTGGTGGGAGGACGTAGTCGAGGACATTCCGGCCCTGGACGGCGAAGGCAACCCCTTGGTCCTCCTAGGCCGGGACGGGTCTCCGGTACTTGATGACGCCGGAAACGCGCAGCCCATCCGCATCACCACCAACGACTGGCGTAACTACTCCACTCCGGTGTACGTGGATGACCCGACCATCGTGCAGCTCTCCGCACAAGCGGGCCGGATCGAGTTCGCCATGCCCTATGGCGCTCCGACCCTGGTGCAGATGATGCGCAACGGGTGGGATCCGCTGATCAACTTCGCCATGATGTACGAGCACGACGCCCTGTCACAGCAGACCGCGATCGCCTCGTCCACCGTTGGTGGCACCGGCCTTTTGGCTCGCCGCGAATGGGTCGAGGAGAACAAGGACCTCGCATATCGGGTCGTCGCGATGGCGAACCGTATTCTCGCCTATCTCGAGGATCCCGCGGTCCAGGAGACGGGTTGGGAGATCGAGGCCAACATCATCAACGAGAAGCGCGGCATCACCATGGAACCTGAGGATATCGGGGTGATCTGGGATACGATCGATCCGTCCTTCAACTGGGAAGACCAGGAAGCTCTGTGGGATCTGAGCTTGCCGAGCTACCACCCCGAGACGGTGTTCCGCACCCAGATCGAGGCTCTGAAGGCGAGGGGAGTCCTGTCCGAGACTTACGACACTCAGGCGGGATTGGAAGAGTTCCTGCTGGCCCAGGAGATCTACTACGACCTCAAGGGCATGCAGGATCGCTCCGATGACCTGTTCGCTCGGGCGAGCGGCATGGACCTGTCGGCCAGCCAGCAGGCTCTGATCGACCAGGCCCAGGCCCTCTACGACAACTACAACTTCTACGACAGTCTTCGCTTCCTTGAGGCGGCCCTGATCGGCTAGTCTCATCCGCCGAAGACAACGTGACTTGCCTGGTGCAGGCAAGTGAGAAGGACCGACGCGGGGTCGGATCGCCATCCGGCCCCGCGTTGGCTTGTGGACTAGAGACCAACCAGATCACCCTCCCAAGAGCGCTCCGTCAGTCGCCACTACGTAAAGGGGCTTGAGATCCAGTGACGATGACCTCCACAGACGTTCTCGATGTGAGAGCCAAGGCACAACGAGAAAAGAGACGGCGCAGAATTGCCAGCATCGTCTATATTGCGATAGGAATAACCCTCTTTTTCGTTGCTTGGGTATTGCTCTCCCTCGAGGCATCTCCTTGGCACTACGACATCCCTCCGCCATTCGGCGCGGTGGGTCCCTTCCAGGACATACTCCAGGGGGTGTGGGGACTGTTCCGGGAGGAAGGCGCCATAGCCCACTTCTGGAGCAACCTTGGAACCAGCCAGGACATGAGGATCAAGTTCGTCCACGCCTGCCCCGATCTTCACCCGGCAAACGTCAACAATCCTTTCAGGCAAGTCGCCTCGAGCCTGATGGGATGGAAGTACACGTCTGACACCGCTGCCCTGACCGGTGGCCCTCTGCCGGTTCCGATCGGCCAGCTACCCGACTATTGCTATGGCTACGGCATTCACCTGATCGTGACGATCATCCGTATCCTGCTCGGCGCTGCGTTCGGCACCATCGCCGGTCTCGCGATCGGCCTGTCCAGCCTCGTGTTCCCGAAGGTCGCCCAGGTATTCACGCCGATCGCCTCCTTCTTCGGAACCGCCCCCATCTTCATCGCCGCACCGTTCTTCGTCATCTGGTTCGGTGTAGAGGTGCCGATCATGACCACCATCGGCCTGGTCACCTTCTACACGACGCTGCTCATGTACTTCTTCAGCCGGCGGGCCGCCGAGAACATACCCGTCGGGATCGTGGAGTCGGCCCTGACCCTGGGCGGAACACCCCGCTCGATATTCCGCTGGGTCTACCTGCCCGGCACGGTTCCAGAGATCGCGGGGGGATTCCGCATCGCGCTGGCAGGTGCCTGGGGTCTGGGTGTCCTGGTCGAGGTGCTCGGAATACAGGTCGGCGGAGGGCACCTGATCGACATCTGGAGGTTCCTGATCGGCCAACTCCAAGCTCCATCGGCGCTCGTGGCGTTGATCACCTTCTACGGAGTTCTTGCGGTGGTGGTCGATGCATTGCTGCTGGTGATCATCCGTTACCTGACCAGGTGGTCCGAGGCCGGCCGCCGACTTGGGCTGTAGACAAGGAGGAACAGCTATGTCAAGAGTCGTTAGCTTCGAGGGCCTATGGTGCGTGTTCGAGCACCGGTCCGGCCAACTGGTCAACGCCCTCCACGATGTCAACTTCGAGGTCCAACCGGGCGAATTCGTGTGCGTGGTCGGACGATCCGGTCACGGGAAGACCACCCTGCTGCGGGTTCTGGCCGGACTCCAGCCGCCGACCGCCGGCCAGATAAGGCTGGGTGAGGAAGTTGTCGAAGGGCCCGGCGCCGACCGGGCGATGGTGTTCCAGCAGGACACCGTCTTTCCCTGGCTTCACGTCCGCGATAACGTCGAGTTCGGCCTCCGCGCCCTCAAGGTGGACGACGAGGAACGAAAGTCCACAACCGCCCACTGGTTGGACGCGGTGGGGCTGACCGACTTCGCCGACTCGTGGCCCCGGGAACTGTCCGGAGGTATGCGCAAGCGGGTGGCGCTGGCGGCAGCCATGGCGGTCGGCTCCGATGTGATCCTCATGGACGAACCCTTCGGATCCCTCGACTACTTCACCCGCCGCAATCTCCATGACGTGCTCCTCGACCTGTGGGAAGAGACACAGAAGACCATCTTCTTCGTGACCCACGACATCGAGGAGGCCTTGATCCTGGCCGACCGCGTGATCCTCCTGGCCGAAGGAAAACTGGTCGATGACATCCCGGTCGACCTGCCACGCCCCCGTGATGAAGATGTGCGAGCCAGTGCCGGCGCGGTGGATATCACCAAGACGATCCTGGCCCACTTGGGAATCACCGAAGAGGAAGCGACCCAGGTTTGAGCCTCACCAGACTCTTGAGGATCCTATTCTGGGTCGGATGGGCCGCCTGGATCTTCGGCTCAGGTCTGGTCGTCCTCGCCTTCTCGTCGCTTGGAGACTGGCAGTTCGAAGAGGGCACACTCCATCTCACCTGGCAATTCATCTCCTTCTGGGTTGTCCTGTGGTGGGCCTACACATTCGTCTTCCGATACCGAAGGTCGGCCGCAGCGGTCATCAGGATCGGGAAGGGCATTGTCCGTCTGCCCGAGCGCATCTTGAACGCCGTGAAGAACAATCCTCTTTTCTTCATCACCTGGGCGGTATTGCTGGTGGGCTGGCAGATCGTGTCGTACATCGCACCCAAGGGGACTCTTGAACATCCGCTCGTGCCAGGATTCGACTACATCATCTACAACGCCCTCTACAGATTGTCCGGCAATTGGGACTTGTTCGGAGGGTTCAGCATTGCCGGACTGACCCTGCAGTTCGGAGAGTTGGCGCCGTTCCCCGCCATAGAGGGTGCTGAATCGAGGACCTGGACGGCTGTGTTCCTGGCGCTGGGTTTCCATTCCTTCATGACCCTGTCCCGACTGGTAGCCGGCCTGGGTGTCGGGTTGATCGCCGGCCTGGCCACCGGTCTCGCCCTCCCCTACTGGTCCGCCCTGCGCCAGATCTCGTGGGCGCCGTTCAACTTCCTGAGAATGATCCCGCTGCTGGCAGCCATCCCCTGGATGCAGTTCGCTCTCGGAGTCGACCTACGCGCTACCACGCTCTTCATCGGCTTCGGCGTGTGGGTGATGCTGGTGGTGGCGACCATGAACGCGGTAGCCAACGTGCCCGACAGGTATATCGAGAGCGCCCGCACGATGGGCGCGTCGCGGCTGCGCACCTATTTCAAAGTGGTGGTTCCGGGCGCCATGCCGGAACTACGCACCGCGCTCTTGCTGGCCGGTGGGCTCGGGTGGTCGCTGACGATCGCCGCCGAGTTCCTGGGCTTCCCGACCGGGCTGGGCTTCATGGCCGCCGCTGCGGTTCAGGAAACCAACACGGCCCGCCTGGTGATCGTGGCCATCGTGGTCGCCTTCTACTCGCTCCTGACCTTCTACCTGCTCAACCAGATGTTCAACCGGATGGTCAGCTGGATGCCGCAACGAGTCAGCGGCACGACGGACATCTCCAAGGTGGCGGGAGCCGCGGGCGCTGCCGGTCGCGCCGGAGACCAACTCCACGAATAGTCCGAATCGACAACCGGCTCAGTCCACGGCAGTGACCCCGTCAGGACATGGATCATGCTGATCGGGACCGTCTTCGGGCTGATCACAGCGGTCACGCTGGGTGTCAACAACCTGCTCACGGCGGTCGTGGCCCGTCGCTTCGGGGTGCTCCGCTCCACCACCGTCACCCTGACCATCGCCTTCGTGGTGATGATCGCCTGGGCGGTGGCGATCGGCGTGCCCTACCAGATAACGAGGGACCAGGTCATCCTGCTGGGCCTGCTGGGGGCGGCCGCAGCCACCTCGTTCCTGGGAAGCTACATGGCCCTGCGGCTCGGTCCGGTCTCGGTGGTGAGCCCCATCAGCGCCCTGTCGGGCGCGATCACCGTGCTCTATTCCTACTGGCTGCTCGCGGAGAGGCCCACCGCCGTGCAGTGGGTCGGTATCCCCATCGCCGCGGCAGGTGCCGTCCTGGCCTCGCTCGTCATCGAGAAGGGCACCAAGATCCGCCTGGTCACGTGGGGCCCGGTCTTCGCCATGATCGCGGTGCTGGTGGGATCGCTCTCCAATGCCGGGCTGAAGATTCCCATCCGGGACGGCCTCGACTCCAACTGGACCATCATCACCCAGCGGTTCTACACGGTCGCGTACGTCGCCCTGGTGTTCGTGATCATCGCCCGGATTACCCAGAACAGGAACCGCGAAGGGAAAGAGTCTCGCCTGGAGGACTGGGACAAGAGGCAATCGAAGATCACCTGGCGCAACGGATGGCTGCTGGTCCTGGTCGGGGTGATCGACGCCATCTCCTTCGTGACCTTCGGGTACGGTCTGGCCTACGCGCCGGCCTGGCTGATCGGGTTGCTCTCCCAGAGCGGCCGGGTTATCGCGGTGATCGGCGGGGTCATCTTCTTCCACGAACGCCTACACCACCTGCAGAGGACGGGTGTAGGGCTGGTGGCGGTCGGCCTGGTGATGTCCATCGCCGGCTAGCAGGGGTTCGCAAACGACTCCCTCGCCCGCTCACATCACCGACATTACGCTACTGTACGCAATGGAGGACGACGTTAGAACTCGAAACAGGAGAATGCGATGACGACGTTGACCTACCAGGACGCAGCCCGGCACCTGCTCGCCCAAGGCTTCGAGGAGTTGGCCGAGGGAGACTCCCGCCAGGCATCTGAGAAGGGATGGGGAGCGGCAGCGCAGATGATCAAAGCCGTCGCCGCCGACCGGAACTGGGACCACAACACCCACGCCTCACTCCACCGAGTGATCGCCAGACTGGCCACGGAGACCGGCGACGACAGCATCCGCAGCTGGTTCAGGTCAGCCAACGCCCTCCACCAGAACCTCTACGAGAACTGGGGAGACGCCGACTACGTTGCCGGAGGACTCACCGACGTAGGCAAACTGCTTGACAGACTGGAACCATTGCTGGATTGACAGCCGGTCCTCCCGGGACTCGCCCGGCCTACTCGTTCCGGAGCGCGGCTATGGGATCGATGGTGGCGGCGCGGTAGGCCGGGTAGCTGCCGGCGGCCAAGCCCACGCCGGCCGCCACCAGGAAGGCCGCCGCGATGCTCCACGGCTGAATCAGCACCGCCAACTCCTGCCCGCCCACTGCCCGGCCGTCGACGGCCAACGAAGCTCCGGTCCCGAGGGCGATGCCGACCACGCCACCGAACAGGCTCAATGTCAGCGCCTCGGTCACGAACTGCGTCACGATGTCGCGCGACGTGGCGCCCACCGCGCGGCGGATGCCGATCTCGCGAGCACGCTCGGCGACCGAGACGAGCATGATGTTCATCACCCCGATCCCGCCGACCAGCAAGGAGATGCCGGCGATGCTTCCCAGCAGGATCGAGAGCGTGTTGCTGACCTCGGTCGCCGCGCTGATCAGATCGTCCTGGCTCTGGATCACGAAGTCCGGCTCGGTGGTCTCGTGGCGGAAGAGCAGCAACTCGCTTATCTCCTCCTTGACACGGTCCTCGTCGACGCCGTCGGCGGCCCGGACGTCGATCTGGGTGACCCGCAGGTCCCCGGCCGGCGTGTACAGGAAACGCAGGCGGTTGGCGATGCTCGTGAGCGGTATGAAAGCCTGGTCGTCAGCCTCGCCCGCGCCGCCCTGTTCCTCGAGGACCCCGACCACCACGAAGGCGAGCGTGAGACGGCCACCTGCGAAGGAGAGCCGCACCTGTTGTCCTACCGGGTCCGCGCCGGGGTACAGCGTCTCCGCGGCCCGCGCTCCCAGCACGGCCACCATCGAACCTTCCTCGTCATGCGCAGGAGTGATGAACGAGCCCGAACGGACGTCCAGGTCGCGCACCTCGCCGTACTCGCTTGATGTGGAGACCACCGTGGCCCCCACGTTGTTCGCTCCTGCGACCAGCTGCGTGTCGACCGCGGCGTGGGCCGCGACCGCGATGACGCCCGGAATGGCGTCGGCCGCGATAGCGGCGGCGTCACTGGCAACCAGCGTCGACTGACCGAGCCCGGCAGGCCCGCCGGTTTGCGAGGTGGTGGCGGCCGCGCTCGACTCTACGAAGATCAGGCCCGTGCCGAGGCCGCGGATGCGGTCGGTGACACCCTGCTGCGTACCCTGCGCCACCGCCACCAGCGCGATGACCGAGCTGACCCCGATGACCACCCCGAGCGAGGTCAGCACACTGCGCAGCCGGTTGGCGAAGATGGCTCGCAGGGTGACGCGGAAGGCGTCTATCAGGCTCAATGCCCGGACGCCCCTGCCGGAGCCCGGGCCGGCGGCCCCCCGCTCTTGCCGCTGTCCTCGATTATCTTCCCGTCGCGCATACGGATGGTCCGCCGGGCGTACGTAGCCACCTCGGTCTCGTGCGTCACCAGCACGACGGCTACGCCCCGCTCTTCGACCAACTCGGTGAACAGTCGCATGATTTCCCCACCGGTCGCCGTGTCGAGGGCACCGGTCGGTTCGTCGGCCAGCAGCATGAGTGGGTTCACGGCTAGAGATCGGGCGATCGCCACGCGCTGCTGCTCGCCCCCGGAGAGTTCGTTGGGCAGGTGCGCGATGCGGTGTTGCATACCTACTCGCACGAGCGCCTCGGCGGCCCGCCGCCTGCGATCCTGGGCACGCTGGTAGATCAACGGCAACTCGACCTGCTCGAGGGCTGTCATGCGCGGGAGCAGGTTGTAGGACTGGAATACGAACCCGAAGGCGGCGCCGCGCAGGCGAGATCGGACGTCCTCGGTGAACCGCTCCACATCGCGCCCGGCGAGAAGATACTCGCCGGTCGTGGGCCGGTCCAGCAGGCCGATGATGTTCATCAAAGTGCTCTTGCCCGAGCCGGACCGACCCATGACGGCGACGAACTCCCCGCGGTCGATTTCGAGGTTGACACCCGCCAAAGCCCGCACCGCCATGCCTCCGGTGGCATACACGCGGGTCACATCGCGCAGAATGATCACCGTCCGCCTCCGCCGAAGCCGCCGGGCGTGCCACCCGGGACGAATCCGAGCCCCGGCTGCGAGTCCTGCTGCTGGATGGTGCGGTAAGCGATGCCGACGCTGTCGGCCCCGATGAGCAGCACGGCGCCGTTCTCAAGACCGCTCGTGATCTCCACGTTCACCCCGTCGGACTCGCCTACTCCGACCGTGACGCGCTCGAAACCGGTTCCGGCGCCGGCGTCAGCCGCCGGAACGGTCACGAACCACTCGCCGTCGAGTTGGCGCACGGCGGAAACGGGAACGAGCACCGACTCCTCCCGCACCTCGGTGAGGATGGTGACGGTGGCGCTCATTCCGGGCGCTGGAAGCACGCGGCTGCCGACCGAGGCCGTCCCGGCCTGGCCCTGCCGACCGAGTGGTCGCAACCCACCGGCCGCAAGACGCTCGCGCTCCTGCAGGGGGATCTCGAAGCCCTCCGGCAAGCTCACCCCCTCAGGAGGGGGCTCACCGTTGACCACCGCCTGCACCACGTCCTGGATGGTCACGCCTTCGGGTAACTCCATCCCGGCAAGCGGCCCATCCGGCCTGCCCCCACCGAAGCCGGCCCCGACCCCGCCATCTCCGGCGCCGGTCACAGCCTCAGGAAGTCCGGCGACTCCGGGAACGACCCCCTGGCCGGCGATGACCGCCAGTTGGCTCGCCACCTCGACGGTCTCGGCGCCGGTGAGGATCCGCGCCTCCACCCCGTAGGTCACCACACCCTGGGCGGTGTCGGGCAGGCGGCTGATCGAAACGATCCGCGCCGGGTACTGGACGCCCTCCACTCCATCGAAGGAGGCAAAGCCGGCCTGCCCCACCTCGAGCGCCAGCAGATCAGCTTCGGTAACAGCCAGGGCGATCATCATCCGGTCCGGCGTGCTCATCGAGAAAGCGACGACGCTCTGGGTCACCCGGTCGCCCGGGTGGACGTTCACCGCCTCTACGGTTCCGTCGAAGGGGGCCGCCACCGACAGATCGGCCAGGGCGGAGCGAGCCTCCTCCAGCGATATCTCGGCGAGCCGCACGTTCTCCTCCTGTTGAGCGATGGCGTTGGCGGTGGCGCCCGCCAGAAGCTCGTCGTGACGTGCCTGGGCGGTGGCCAGGCTCGCCAGCGCGGCGTCCAGCGAGGCTTGAGCCTGCTGGTAGTCGCTCTCGTCAGCCGGCGTTCGTAGTTCCTCAAGGCGAGCGGCGGCCGCGGTGTGGCTCGCGCGGGCGGCGTCCACGGCCTGTCGAGCCTGGTAGAAATCCTCGGCCGTCGGGTCGCCCCGGAGTTGATCGAGCCGGGCGGCGGCGGCTGTGTGGTTGGCGCGGGCGGCGTTCACCGCTTGTTCCGCCTGGTATAGGTCCTGGGATGTGGGCTCCTCCCGGAGCGCCTCTAGGCGGGCGACGGCTGCGGTGTGGCTCGCGCGGGCGGCGTCCACCGCCAACTCCGCCTGGCGCAAGTCTTCTTCGGAGGCCGGTACGAGGAGGTCGGCCAGTCGATCCTCGGATGTGGCAAGGCTCGTCACCGCGGTCTGCCGCGCAGCCTCGGCGAGGATGTACTCGAGGTTACCGTCTATGAGGGCGTTGGCGAGCTGCTGGTAGTTTCTCGAACGACCCTCGAGCGTCTCGTGCAGAGCCTCCACCTCCTCGTCCGAGAGCGGGTCCACGACCTCGTCGCCCTCGAGAGGCAGGGTCCCCGCACAGGTCACCGCGGCGACGTTATAGGCACCGTACTCATCGCAGTACTCGTCCCAGGCCTCGCCCAGGGCCACCCAGGAGTCGTTCGCATGGCTGACCGCGCTCAACAGTTGGGCCTGCGCCTGTGCCACCGCCGATCGAGCGGAGGCGGTCTCGGTTTCGGTCGGATCGGCCAGCAGGTCCCCCAGCGCTTCCTCCGCGCTCGAAAGCTGCGCCAACGCACTCGCCACCGCCTGCTCAGCCGAAG
>JAPPGV010000052.1:0-10267 GCA_028821235.1 bacterium | reverse complement strand
CTCAGCCGAAGCCACATCACCCACACCAGGCGGCTCCGAAAGACCCGCCAAAGCCTCCTCCGCGCTCGAAAGCTGCGCCAACGCACTCGCCACCGCCTGCTCAGCCGAAGCCACATCACCCACACCAGGCGGCTCCGAAAGACCCGCCAAAGCCATCTCGGCGCTCGTCACCTGCGACTCCGCCGCCTCGATCGATTGTCTGGCGGCGGCCACATCGGATCCTGCGGGAGTAGCAAGCAGCGCTTCCAGGCGCAGCCGGGCAAGACGCAGCTGCACCTCAGCCGTCTCGATGCGCCGCTGCGCGTCAGTGTCATCCAGCACCGCCAGGATGTCGCCGGCTCGTACGGCGACGCCGCTCTCGACCATGACGGATGCGACGGCGCCCGCAGCCTCGAAGTAAAGATCGGTGCTGCGCTCGGCAACCGCCGATCCGGACAGGTCGACGGTGGTGCTCAACCGGCCCATCATGGCCTCGGCACGCTCCGGTTCGGCCGTCACGACCGGCTCGTCCTGCTGCCACCAGAGGAAGGCCGCTACCCCTGCCCCCACCACCAGAACTGCGGCAACCAGGAACAGCCGACCCTTTCTGGAATCACGGCCACGGATCAGGGCATCGATATCAACTTCGCTCATCTCCGCCTCACACCCCCATGAGCGGCACCGGTGGCGCCGCTGGCGCCGGACCCACCGGGCAGGTGGACGCACGAGAAGCTCCCGGAGTCGTTCCATGGGCAGGTGCGGTGTGCCTCGCTTGGTCCGGCGGCTTCCCGTCCTCGTTCCGGTGGCATATCACACCCTCCTTCATGCAGTTTCCCTCGGCGGACCGGGACCACTCTTCTGCTCGAACCTGTGAATAGCCTGAGAAGAACGTGAGAAGAAAATGAGAAATCGATGACTACACGATGTCGACCCCTCGAACCGACCCGGAGCCGGTGCGATCCAAAGGAGAAGGGGGCCGTCGGGTGGTCAATCCCACCCGATACCCCCGCCCAACGACTCATTGTGGGGACTAGAAGGGCACTGGAGATGTCCCGCTGGCCCGATGGCAGGCAACAAAACCCCAGCTAGAAGCCATCGCTGTCCAACCCACCCCCTCTTCTTCGGCGCCCTCCACGTTCCGAGCCGGCGAGCGAACGCGAAAATCGCGGCGAGCGGGCTGCGCTCGCCGGGCCCTCCCCCAACCGCCACCACCTTGATGTCGAGCGCGTCCCGCCATCCCCCGGGTGGGGTTGCTTCGACAGAATGTTCCCTCACGCGTTCCGACCGACGTCCGAACCAGACCGCTGGTACTTCGACCCTGCTTCCTCACTTACACGAGCCGGCAGCCCGGACAGAGCACGCGTCTCCGTCCGCAGGCTTCCGGCCTCGAACTGTGAAGGCTCGGGTCAACGGTCATCCGACACCGTATGGCGAGGGTGTGACATAAACGAGGGAGCGAGACCGGCCGATCCCGCCCTTCGGTGAGGACCTGGTTAGGTCTTGGGGAAGTTGTACCGGAAAACTCCGCCGGTGCGGACCATCTCCGCCGCGATCCCGTCGGCGTGGCCGATAAAGCGGTTCAGCATGGCGTTGATCTGATCCGGCACGTCCTGGAGTGCCTTGTGGCCCGCTCCCACCACCTTGCCGATCACCACCTGCGGGCAGAGCTCGCGCAGCAGATCCAAGTCGATGTCGGGCTGACCGCAGTCGATATACAGGTAAGGGCACTTCACGCCGCGCATGATCGGTTCCGCGTCAAACCCCATCATCCCCTTCCACCCGTTGAGGATCACGTGGTCCGGAACCTCAGCCAGCCGCTCGGAGATGGTCGCCACCCGGGAAGGATCGTCCGTCGGAAGGTAGGAGGCGCTCAGGAACATGCGCAGCGTCTCGCGGAAGTCGCTCTCGGCCGTCATCAGATGATCGAACGGACCGTGGTGTTGCTGGTGCCAGCCGGGAATGTTGGAGGGTGAGTCGAGGCTGGCGATCGCCCCCACCAACTCAGGGTGGCGGGCCGCGGCGGAGATGATCACCTGGCCGCCCATGCTCTGGCCGACCAGAACCGGCTTCTCGAGACCCAACTGCCGGATGAGTTCCGCCACGTCGTCGCCATGCTGCTCCATCGTGTACACCACGTCGGGCTTGTCGCTCTCACCATGACCCCGCAGGTCGACCGAGATACAGCGATGGTTCGGGGAGAAATACTCCTCCTGGAACCCGAAGCCGGTGCGGTTCCCGAAGCCGCCATGGATGAAGATGATGGCCGGGTCGCCCGAGCCGAGTTCGTGGTAGGCGATCCGGACGCCGTCCGGGGTGGTGATGGTCTGGGTAGTCATGCCCGGAGGTTAGCCTTCCTGGCCAGCCCCTCTTGCCATGCACTGGCCGGCGTCCCGGACCGGCCGCGAGGTCCTGGACGGGGTGAGCCGGGTTGTGGATCAGACCTCGGGGAAGTTGTACCGGAAGACTCCCCCGGTACGGACCATCTCCTCCGCGATCCCGTCGGCATGCTGGATGAAGCGGTTCAGCATGGCGTTGATCTGATCCGGCACATCCTGAAGAGCCTTGTGCCCGGCTCCCACCGTCTTGCCGATCACCACCTGCGGGCAGAGCTCGCGCAGCAGATCCAAGTCGATGTCGGGCTGACCGCAGTCGATGTACAGGTAGGGGCAACGGACCGCCCGGAGTATGTCCGTGGGGTCGTAGTCCACCTTGCCGGCCCAGCTGTTGAGGATCACGTGGTCGGGGACCTCGGCCAGGCGCTCAGCCATCTGCCCGAGCCGGGAGGGGTGGTCGGTCGGCAGGTAGGCGGCGCTCAGGAAGGCGATCAGCGTCTCCCGGAAGGGTCCGTCCTCGGTCATCAGGTGGTCGTAGGGGCCGTGGAACCGCTGGTGCCAGCCGGGAATGTTGGAGGGCGAGTCCAAGCTGGCCACCGCCGTTATCCGATCCGGGTAGAAGGCGGCCACCGAGATGACCACCTGGCCGCCCATGCTCTGGCCGACCAGAACCGGCTTCTCGAGCCCCAGCTGCCGGATGAGTTCGGCCACGTCGTGCCCATGCTGCTCCATCGTGAGCGGCTGGTCCGGTTTGTCGCTGTCGCCGTGACCGCGCAGGTCCACCGCCACACAACGATGGTTCGGAGAGAAGTATGCCTCCTGGTTGCCGAAGCCACGCCGGTTGCTGTAGGCGCCATGGATGAAGATGATGGCCGGGTCGCCCGAGCCGACCTCGTGATAGGAGATACGAGTGCCGTCGCTGACCGTGATGGATCGGGCGGGGTGGGTCATGCCGGCGAGCATAGTTGCCTGCTTCCGGCACCCAAACCTGAGCCCGCCCGCGACCGTCCCTCCGGCTACTCGCTACCCATCCTCTCGAGGATGTTCTCCGCAAGCACTCGGAAGTCCCTGTAGCAAGTCCGAACGGCCCGGGTGTGCCCACCGATGGCTCCGTCTGCCGGCTCCAGCGCGAACATCGGCTTGCGCGCCTCCTGCGCCATCGGCATGAGGCTCCGGTAGTGCTTGAGGATGGCCAGGCAGTTCGGGTCCTCACTCACGGTCATGGCAGACTGCGGATCTCGGCCGCAGACCTCCTTCGAGTAGACGCCAGGGATACGATCGGCCCACCGCTGGTAGGCCAGGACCGGACGATCGTGGCGGATCGCCTGCTGCATGACCACGTAGCCGATCGGCCCCATTGCCCCATCCGGTAGGGCCAGGTCCTCCACCGGATTCTGAGCGTGCCGCTCCGCCCATTGGCCCCTCCAGCCACGGAGGGTAGGCCCGAGGCTCCGCAGTCCTTGAAGGGAGTACAGGTCCGACGTCAACGGGACGACCACGTAGTCGGCCGCGACCAGCGCCGACCGGTTCAGCGCGCCGAGGTTCGGCCCGACATCCACCAGCACCAGATCGGCTTCCACGTCGGTCGCCGCCCGCCGCAAGGCCCGCCACAAGGCGGACACGACCCGGAAGGCGCGCGGTCTCCGGTCCAGGCAGCCGGTCCATTGGCGAGAGATCTCATCCTCGGCCGCCGCCAGTCTCGGGTCGCCGACCACCAGATGCAGGCCGACGCTCCGCTCCACGAGGTGCGGCGAACCGATGTCGCCCGTACCCTCCAGCAACGGTTCGATCGCTCCGTGGATCGTGCCCCGATCCTGATCCCACAGCGGTTCGAGACTGTGGTCATCGATGAACATGGCAGTGAGGTTCGCCTGCGGGTCGAGATCGGCGGCCACGACATTCCGACCGATGCCCGAGTACATCCAAGCGAGATGGTAAACCAACGAGGTCTTACCCACACCACCCTTGTTGTTGAAGAACGCAACGATTCTCATCTCACGGCCTCAGGTGTCACGGGTGCCGGCCCGCACGGGGGAAGACGGAGCTTCGGCTCGGCGTCGCCGTTGCGGACCATCCCCTCCCTGGCAGGTGACCTCCCGGATCCCGAACGAGGCACGAGACACGAATAGTGCACTGTCTCGGCTAACGGGCCGGGAAGTTGTACCGGAACACTCCCCCGGTCCGGACCATCTCCTCCGCGATCCCGTCGGCATGCTGGATGAAACGGTTCAGCATGGCGTTGATCTGGTCCGGCACGTCCTGGAGAGCCTTGTGGCCGGCCCCCACCGTCTTGCCGACAACTACCTGCGGGCAGTGCTCGCGCAGCAGATCGAAGTCCAGGTCGGGCTGGCCGGAGTCGACGTAGAGATAGGGACAGGCCATCCGGCGCAAGGTGTCGCTTGGCTCGAATGCCTTCATCGCGTCCCAGGCCCGGACGATCATGTGGTCCGGGATCCCGGCCAGTCGCTCCTCGAGACCCCCCACCCAGGAGGGGTCGTCGGTGGGCAGGTATGCGGCCGCCAGGAACCGGTGCACACCTTCGCGGTAGGGACCGTCGAACCTGATCAGATGATCGAAGGGCGAGTGAAAGCGCTTTTGCCAGCCGGGAATGTTGCTCGGCGAGTCCAGGCTGGCCACCGCCCGCACCAGATCCGGATGGCGGGCGGCCACCGAGATCACCACCTGGCCTCCCATGCTGTGACCGACCATGACCGCCGGGGGTAGCGCCAGGTGGCGCATCAGTTCCGCCACATCGTCGGCGTACCGGGCCATCGAGTAGACCTGGTCGGGCTTGTCGCTCTCGCCGTGGCCTCTCAGGTCCACCGCTATGCACCGATGGTTCGGAGAGAAGTACTCCACCTGATTGCCGAACGCTTGGTGGGTCCCGTAGATGCCGTGGATGAAGACGATGGGCGGATCGCCGGCGCCCACCTCCTGGTAGGCGATGCGTACCCCGTCAGAGGTGGTGAATGATGAACTCATGATGCCGAGCATACCGCCGGGCCCGTCCATGGAGCCCGCTGCGATCCCGCCTTTCTCACTCGGGTGATCTCCGCGGACACTTCTCACCGGAGACGGATAGCATCGGGGGTCAGACCGTAATCGTCGGCGTCGCTGTCAAGAACGCGAAAATCGCGGCGACCGGGGCCCGCCCGCTGGGCCCACCCCCGCCTCCACCACCTTGCTTGGAGCGTGGTCCGCCATGCCCGGCCGGTTGCCGGGAATCGGCGGTCGCTCCATCAGCCTCGGCTCGATCAAGCCTCGTATGTTCCCTCGGGCCGGCCGATCCGATCGGTAAGACGCTCTCGGCCGCTGTCGGTGCTTGGCGATGGGCAACCTATCGCGAGGGGGTGACAAGTTCAACCCCTTCGATTCCGTGAGACGCCATCCCGCTGCGATGGGCAGGCGAGGCCTTACCGATCCGGTTGGCCTGAGGCGGCTGCCGTCTAGCGGCCGGCCAAGAAGTCCAGGAGGGTCGAGGCGGCCTGCTCGACTTGGGAGGCGGTGATCTGGGGGAAGCAGGGCAGGCCGATCATCTGGGAGGCGGTTCGCTCGGCCACCGGCAACGAACCCGCCCCTAGGCCCATCCACTCGTAGGCCGGATGTAGATGGAGCGGGGGGTTGTAGTACAGCCTGGTGGCGATGCCGTGGGCGGCGAGATGGGCACGGGCCCGGTCGCGGAGGTGGGCGGGCACCAGCACGTTGTAGGCGAAATAGACATGGCGCGCCCAGGGCGCCTCGTGGACAGCCGTGACCAGCGTCCCGGCAAAGGCCTCCCTGTAGAGTTCGGCAGCACGCCGGCGGCCCGCGATCCGGTCCTCGAGCGTCGGGAGCTTGGCGGCCAGAACCGCCGCCTGGAGGGTGTCGAGGCGCTGGTTGTAACCCTGTTCCAGCACCGTCCAACCGTGGCCCCCGGTCAGGTCCTTGCCCGAGAGCTTCTGGCCGGGAGCGTGACCGTAGTTGCGGAGCACCCCGACGCGGTGGGCCAGGTCAGGGTCGTCGGTGACCACGATCCCCCCGTCGCCGTACCCGCCAAGGATCTTCCCCGGCGCCAGGCTGAAACAGCCGAGCGGCCCGAAGGTTCCGGTCTTGCGGCCCCTGTACTCGGCGCCCACGGCGAGGGCCGAGTCCTCCAACACCACGATCCCGTGACGGTCGGCAACCGCTCGGATCGGGTCGAGATCGGCTGGGTGACCGAACAGGTGGACCGGAAGGATCACCCGGGTCCGCGGGGTGATCGCCTCTTCCAACCGGGCGGGATCCATGGTGAAGGTGTGGTCGTCCGTATCCGACAGGACGACCCTCGCGCCGGCGTGGGTCACCGCCGCCGCGGTGGGCGTGTCCGTGTTGGGAACGGTTATCACCTCGTCGCCGGGCTCGAGGTCGAGCGCCGCCAGGGCGAGATGGAGTGATGCCGTACCGGAACCCACCCCGATGGCGTAGCGGGCGCCCACGTAGGCGGCGAAGGACTCCTCGAAGGCCTCGAGCTCCTCACCCAGGACGTAGAGGCCGCTGGCCAGCACCCGGTCGATCGCATCGTGGATCTCGGTCTTGAGCGACCCATACTCGGCGGCCAGATCGGACATGGGTACTACCACGGCGGAGCCCTCCATCAAGGTTGGTGACTGCGCGGAATCCTACCCGCCCGGCAGTTCCGACCAGTTCGACCCGGAACCGGCATCCGTTTCGGCCGGGCGGTGACCCGACGACACCAGAGCGGCCAGGGTGGTGGTCATCGGCACGGCAGCCACCAGCCCGATCGACCCGCACAACGTGCGCACAATCACCACGGCCACCATCTCGGAGTTCGCCACCATCACCAGCGACTGATCGGACACGACGAACAGCATCAGCAGGGGGATGGCCGCGCCGGCATAGGCCAGCAAGAGGGTGTTGACCGTCGAAGCGATGTGCTCCCGGCCCACCCGGATTCCGGACGCGACCAGCTCGTAGACGCCCAGGCTCGGGTTCCGGTAGCGGAGCTCCGCCACCAGGGCGGCTTGGGTAACCGTGATGTCGTCCAGCGCGCCGAGCGCGCCGATGACCGCTCCGCCCAGGATCAAGGAGGAGACGTCCAACCCACCGGCGATCAGGGGCAGGACCAAGCCCTCCTCGGTGGCCAGACCGGTGAAGGCGGCCAACTCGAAGAACGCCCAGGACAGGCCCAGCGTCAACCCGAGCGACGAGAGGGTTCCGGCCAGGGCCACGGTGGTGATCGGGCTGAATCCGTGGACGAGATACAGGCTCACGAACGCAATCCCCGACGCCGCCACCACCGAGACCAGCAGCGGGTCGTTGCCGTCGAGTATGGACGGCGCCATGAAGGCGAGGAGCACCGCCAGGGTGCCGGCCATACCCACCAGGGCCAGCACACCACGGCGCCGCCCCAGCGCGATCACGAACACGGCGAACAGCGCAGTCAGCCACGCCAGCGGGGTCCGGCGGTCCGCATCGGCGTAGAAGTAGAAGTCCGTGGACGGCTCGTAGCCGATGATCACCTTCTGGCCGAGCCTCAGGGAAGGGGTTGTCGCCGTGAAGGCGAGGTCCAGCTCCGGTAGAGCCACCAGCGAGCCCGTGGCCGGACCCTCGTCCAGCACGACGGTGACCTGGCGGCAGTCGTAGGGGCTCTCGGCGGTCGAATAGCTGCAGGGACCGTCGCGGATTTCCTCCACGGTGGCGCCGTACCGGTCGGTCACGAGTCCGATCTCATCGGCGCTGGCGGTGGCGGCCTCTATCCCCTCCTCGGTGGGCCACAACGCCGCCACGCCGAACACCGTCGCGACCGCCGCGGCCACCACCACGGCGAGCACCCAACGCAGGCCGGGGTAAGACCTCCACGCACTCCAGCCGCCGCCAGGGAGGGCCTCCGCCGCGTCCGAGGGTTGTCCGAGAGGTTTCTCCATCCGGTTCCGAAGCTTAGGAGGGTGCTGAAAAGGCGGGGATTGGTTGGCCCGGGGTCCCTTGACCTGGTGGCTCGTTTGAGGCCTTCGGGCCAACTGGACGTTCTTCAGCACCCTCCTGGGACGCCCCCCGGATTCGGATTCAGCCGATGACCTCGGTAATGCCGATGATGCCGCCGATGACCGCGACGATACCGGTGCCCTGTATCCACAGGGCGCGGTACAACTCGGCCCGGAGCATGTCGCGGGTCACGATCGGGCTGTTCACATCGGCAACGTCTTCGACGATGCCCTGGGCATCGGACTCGCCAAATCCGGGCCGACACATCCTTCTGACCTCAGTCAGCCAACGGCTTGGGCGATACCGACGATCCCGCCCACCACCGCCACGATGCCCACGCCCTGTATCCACAAGGCCCGGTACATCGCCGTCAACATGTCAGCCTTCAGCCCGGCGACTTCCGTCGCGAGCATGTCGCGGGTGACGAGCGGGCTGGTCGCGCCGACGACAACCTCTACGCTGCCGTGGGCGACAGGCTCGTCAACTCCCGCGGAGCGAAGCTTGCTGACGCTGGCCTGGGTGTCGAAAGTCGGCGTGGTCATGCCTTTCCTCCATCCGCTGTCAAGGATACCAGTGGTCCACATCCGGGAGCGTTCCGCCGATGACGAAATCCTTGTCGATCGATCCTTGCCCGTTGGACCTCACCCCCAACATGCCTTGTCCACGGGAGGGTTTCAACCCCCTTGCTTTCGCCCCTTCCACACCGGCCGCCGTTTGGGCAACCGGCTCAACCGTGGTCAGCCGGGAACCACCACGGTGCGGAGGGCCGAGCCGGTCTCCAGGTTTTCGAAACCCTTCTCCATGTCGGACAGGGGGATGGTGTGGGTGACCATGTCGTCCAGGTTCAGCCGACCCGACCGGTAGAGCGAATCCAGGACCGGGAAGTCCTGCGCGGGTATGCCCTCCCCTCCGTGCGTGGTCATCAGCGTCGAGGTGTTGCGGAAGAAGGCTGACGGATCGAGGTCGGCGGCCGAACCCACCGGCGGTACTCCGATCATGGTGGCCACTCCCCCGTATGACAGCATCCCGAGAGCCTGCTCAAGCGTGGCGCCCAGTCCCACGGCCTCGAACGAGAAGTCGACCCCCGCGCCGCCGGTGAGGGCGCGAACCTTCGCCACCGCATCCTCGCGCGCCGAGTTGACCGCATGGGTGGCGCCCATGGACAGCGCCCACTCCAGCTTGCGGTCGGATATGTCCACCGCGATCACCTTCGAGGCGTTGGCCAGGCTGGCGCCCTGGACGGTAGAGAGGCCGATCCCGCCGCACCCGATGACGGCCGCGATTGCGCCCGGCCACACCTTGGCTGTGTGGAAGACAGCGCCGGTACCGGTCATGACCGCGCAGCCCAGCAGCGAGGCGGAGGTCAGCGGCATGTCGTCGCTCACCCGAAAGACCGCCCCGGCATCGACCGGGATCCGCTCGGCGTACATGCCCAGGCCCATCGGCACCTCAACCTCGGAACCGTCGGACTCGAGCGACACCGCGGGAGGGCGCGCACCGGAGGAATTGCAGCGCCGGGGATCGTTGCGACGGCACATCGGGCAGGATCCACAAGGCACCCGGCATCCCACCGCCACCCGGTCCCCCTCGCCGAGATGGGTGACGCCGAGACCGACCTGTTCCACGACGCCGGCCCCCTCGTGACCCAGCAGCATCGGGTAGCGGGGTTTACGGCCCGACTGCAGGCCCTTGGAGACCTTGTAGTCGGTACGGCAGACCCCGGCCGCCTCCATCCTCAGGATCACCTCCCCCTCCCTGGGAGGACCGAAGGTGATCCCGGCAATCTCGACCCGCCCCGGCTCGACGACCAGGGCGGCCCGGCTATGCATCAAGGTCGACGAGATCGTCGCGTTCGTAGGTGAGCCGCTCGCCGCCTTCGGGAGTGACCCGCACGTTGTCCGACACGCAGATCCCGCCCACGGCGAGGGCTTCCGCCGGATCGTCGAAGGTGATCTGGGGGTGCAGGTTGATGACCATGTTGGTCTTCATCTCCC
>JAPPGV010000051.1 GCA_028821235.1 bacterium | reverse complement strand
TCGCCGGCCTCTGGAGGATCGACACCACGGTCGTGATCGTCGCCTACCGCCGCACCTCGATCCTGCTGGCGGACGAGGTGATCTACATCGAAGGGGGCCGGGTCGTGGCTAGAGGTTCCCACTTAGACCTCTACGACCGCCTACCGAGCTATGCGGCCCTCATCAACGCCTACGACGTGGGTACAGCATGATCATCGGCACGGAACGCAAGGAGACGCGGGAGCGCGGCAGCACCGAGGCTTGGACCACCGTCAAGCGAGGCCTGAGCCTGTCGCCGGAGATCCGCACCGGGATGCTGTTCACCTTCGTGCTGGCGGCCGTCGCCACGGCGGGCCGGGTCATCATCCCCGTTGGGATCCAGCAGATCCTCGACGGGGGGCTCGCCGAGGGCGGGGCGGACATGACCTTCGTGGGCCGGATGGCGGTCGTCTCGCTCGTAGCGGTGGCGATCACCGCCGTCGCCACCGGCCTGATGCATCTCCGGCTGGCGGTCACGTCGGAGGTGGCTCTTTCCAACCTGCGCGTCCGCGCCTTCCGGCACATCCACGACCTCTCGATGCTCCACCAGGCGTCCGAGCAGCGGGGGGTGCTGGTGGCCCGTGTGACCTCCGACATCGACCAGATAAGCCGGTTCATGCAGTGGGCCGGCCTGATGATCCTGGTCAACGGAGGCCAGGCGATCCTCGCCATGGTGGTGATGGCGATCTATTCCTGGCAGCTCTTCCTGACCGTGGTGGCCCTGCTCCCGGTGATCCTCTTCTCGATCCGCTGGTTCCAGAAGCGGCTGGCGGCCGCCTACCTGGTGGTGCGCGAGAAGGTGGGTCGGATGCTGGGCGCGCTGGCGGAGGCGGTTGCCGGCGCCTCGGTGATCCGCGCCTACGGCATCGAGGATCGGGTGCGCGCCGACCTGGGCCACGTCATCGAGGAGCACCGGGCGGCGGCGGTCCGGGCCGGTGGGATGACCTCGGGTTTCTCCGGCGTGAGCGAACTGCTCACCTCGGCGGTCACTGCGGCCGTGCTGGTGGTTGGCACCGTGCTGGCGGTCGGGGGAGACACCTCGGTCGGAACGGTGGTGGCCTTCATGTTCCTGGTCCAGCTGATGATCGTGCCCATCCAGTTGTTCGGCGAGGCCATCAACGAGGCCCAAGGGGCGGCGGCCGGATGGAAGCGGGTGCTGGACGTGCTCGACATCCCCCCCGACGTGGCCGATCCGGGCTCTGACGGCATCGACATTCCCTCCAGTTTGCTGGGTATCCGCTTCGTAGGGGTTACCTTCCGCTACCCGAGACCGGGCGAGGCCGCCCGCGATGCCACCGGCACCACCGCTCTGGAGGGTGTGTCGGTGGAGTTGGCCCCGCGCTCGCACGTGGCGGTGGTGGGCGAGACCGGGTCGGGCAAGACCACGTTCGCCAAGCTGGCCACCCGATTGATGGACGCCTCGGAGGGAGTGGTGCTGCTGGGTGGCGTCGATATCACCCGGGTGCGGTTCTCCTCCCTCCGCCACCGGGTCGTCATGGTGCCCCAGGAAGGGATGCTCTTCCGCGGGACCATCCTCGAGAACGTCCAGATGGGCAAGCCCGGCGCGGACCGGGCGGAGGTCCAGCGAGCTTTCGTGGGCCTGGGCCTGACCGGCTGGCTGTCCGAACTCGGTCAGGGGCTCGACACCCAGGTCGGGGAACGAGGGTCGTCCCTATCGGTGGGCGAGCGACAGCTGGTCACCCTGGTCCGGGCCGCCATCGCCGACCCCGACCTGCTGGTGCTGGACGAGGCCACCTCGGCCGTTGACCCGGCTACCGAGGTCAGGTTATCGAGAGCCCTCGACAGCCTTACCGAGGGCCGCACGGTGATCACCATCGCCCACCGGCTCTCGACGGCCGAGACCGCCGACCGGGTGCTGGTCTTCGATCTGGGCCGGATAGTCCAGGACGGCCCGCACCGGCAGCTGGTGGGTGAGCCCGGACCGTACCGGCATCTCCACGAGGCATGGGAGCGAGGCACCATCAAGCACCCCACCCGCTCGGGCTAGACCCACCGGTGGTTTGAAGCGGGTCGTAGCCCAGGACGTCAGGGTCGAGCGGATCGGGCCGCGGCCAGACGATCTTCGGCCAGCCGGTTGGCGGCCCATGTGGTGGGCATGCCTTCGTGTCTCGAGACTTGGATGATCTGCTCCACCACCTCGTAGATTCCCTCCGTCTTCGTTCTGGCCACCTCCGGGTCGTAGGACCTGCCGACCTCCACGGACAGGTTGATGATGCCGCCCGCGTTGATGACGAAATCCGGGGCGTAGAGGATGCCCCGCCGGTGCAGCTCGTCGCCATCGGCGGCGGTAGCCAGTTGGTTGTTGGCGGCGCCGGCCACTATCCGGCAGGTCAGGCGGGGGATGGTGTCGCGGTTGATCACGCCGCCCAGGGCACAGGGAGAGAAGATGTCGCAGTCCACGTCGTAGATCTCCTCCGGTGTCACCACCTCGGCGCCCATGCTCCGGGCCTTCCGCAGGGTGCTGTCGTGAAGGGCGGTCGCCACCACCTCGGCGCCCTCGTCCAGCAAGTGCCGGGCGGCTTGGGTGCCAACCTTTCCGAACCCTTGCATGACCACCCGCCGGCCCCGGAGGCTGTCGCTCCCCCAGACCGCCTTGGCACAGGCCTTCATGCCGACGTAGAGGCCCAACCCGCTCATGATGGAGCTGTCCCCGCTTCCCCCCTGGGACACCGGCAAGCCCACCACGTGATCCGTCTCCTGGTTGACGATCTCCATGTCCCGGCCGGTCCCTCCGACGTCCGCGGTGGTCACGAAACGTCCCTCAAGGGTGTTGAGGCAACGCCCGAAGGCCCGTAGGAGGGCCTCGCTCAAGCCGGCGCGGGAATCGGCGATGATGACCGCCTTGCCGCCGCCGATGTCGAGGCCGGCCACCGCCGACTTGTAGGTCATGGCGCGTGCCAGCAGCAGGACGTCCTCGAGCGCCTCTTCGTCGCTCGCATAGGGCCAGATGCGGGTCCCGCCGCAGGCCGGCCCCAGCGTGGTGTCATGGATCGCCACGATGGCCTCAAGGCCCGCTTCCGCGTCGATGAACACGGTCACCTGCTCGTGGCCGGGGCGATTCAGGTGGTCAACGACCAGCATCACCTACCGCACCAGACCAGATGAACTTCTGCCCGACCGGTGCCGGTGATCGGCCGGTCACACCGGCTTCGCCGGACGGCACGTAAACCGCCCGCACCGTGGCTGATCAAACGCTGGCGGTGGCCAAGGAATCGCTCTTCCTGATGAAAGCTACGCCTAGCAGGATGACCCAGGCGACTTGAACGAACACAGTGAGATTACCCAAGAGGTAGAGGGTAAAGAGGCTGCCTTCTATGAAGGTCGCTATGAACAGGAAGAAAGACCCGACAATCGCTGGGGCCACGCCCAACCAGATCGCGAGGGGTTTGTCCGCACCGATCAGGTCGGCATTCATCAGGGACATAGCAAACAAGGCAACACCCACTAGGGCAAGAACCGTCGCGAAGAGACCGACCGCCCCTCCTATCACCGTGAACGTGATGGCTGAAGCGATGGACTCTCCCGATGCTATGCCTTCAGCCGGTGAATAGCTGAGCGTTACAGATGTCAAGAAGCTCATCGCAAGGGACACGGTACGCACTGCCAATGCGATCGTAAGGAGCAAGAGACCGGCCTTCCTCAGGTACCCCTCACTGCCCGTGTCGCCTATCACTTCCTTGACACCCCAGAGCCCCAGCAGCATCCCAAAGGCGGCTACGAATCCAATGTAAGTCAACAGACTTACCAACGTACTATCCGGCACCATTGCTTGAATGGCGGCCTGCATTGCTGCTTGGACTCCGTCAGGGTTTTCTCCAGGGAAACTACCTGGCCGAATACTGCTAACGATCACATCTACCACAGGGCCTATGACCAATAGCCATCCCGAGGTCTTGCCCAGTCTCGCCAGCGTCACTTTTGCCCCCTTCGTAGCATTGATTCCCGTTGTCGGTGCGTAGGTTCCCGTGCTGAAACCTACGGTAGCCTCAGATCACTTCAGGGCTCTCAGGGCTAGGTCCAGCATAGTTCTCTCCTACATTCCCGCAAGTCATCGTAGCGTCGACGATGTGAAGTCCACTGCACAAGACACTGTGTGGTCGGCGTGAACACCGGTAACGAACTGCGGACCGCCTCTGAAGGCTCAGAATCCTGTAGTTCGCGGTCTCAGGGCTCGGATGAGGAATGAATCCATGTGGTCGCGGCGCACTGGTTGGTCGAGGCAGTACCGGAGAGGGTCTCGCCAGCAACCGGTAGTTACGCCTGCGGCGTAGATTCCTTCTATCTCCCCGGCGTGCACGCTGTCCTCCGGGACGTCGGCGAAGACCCCGACCGGATCTTCCACCTTGTCGATGTGGGGGAAGGCTCGGGTCATGAAGACTGCCATGTCCATCCGGGTGATCGGCTTGCGGAGTCGGAAGGTTCTGTCCTCGAAGGGTCCCCCCAGATCGGGCTCCGGCAGGAGTAGCCGACGACACAACACCAACGATGACACCGACAACTAGTAACCACCAACAACGAACCGAAACCTTGTTGCCGAAACAGTTAGATACACAACCGCCAGCCTTCCAAGGTCAATCGAGCCTATCGCTAGCTCCAGGAACTGCTGCGGCCGAGATGTCACAGCTCCACCCGCCAGGATGTCTGCAATAAACCCTGGCTCAGCACATTCCCGACCGCCGTGCCAGGAAGTGGGAATGTAGGCCCGACGGGAATCGAACCCGCGACCTTCGGAGCATAGACCGCACGAAATACTTCGATAAGTCGCTGCTTCGCGTGCTCGAGATCTAATACGCCTCTGTCGATAAGCGGGCCACTCCCCCATGCGTCTCGGCACCGACCCCCCACATGGGAAGAGCCGACACGGGATCTGTGGGGATCGTTCCGAGGGAGGATCAGAAAGTGAACGTTCCTCACATCACGGTTGTCGCATCGACAGACACCTCGACCCGCGCCACGTTTCGCTCGATCTCGGCTGCAATATGCATCTCGCAGCCGGGTAGACGGGATTGGCAAAGCGCGCCTGAGCGGCCGACAGGCTAGCCGGATGGGCGCCCACCGCGGCGGCGACGGCGCGAGCGGTCATACCCATTGTGGCCAGGCCGTGCAGGATGGGCCTATTGAGTCCCATGCCGGCTGCTACGACCGGGTCGATGTGGACGGGACGCGCCTCGTCCGAGACCACCACGGCATCGAGGACCACGCCGAGTCGACGGCGGCACCGTAACAAGGCACCCTCGACGGCCGCAACCATCGGCAGCGGGCTCAGGGTAAGACGCCGGCAGAGCGCTTCGAGTTCATCGTCGAATCCAAGATCGTCAGCCGGCCAACTCGAGCAGATCCGCTCCTGCGCTAAACCGTTCGGGGTCACCGGTCAGCACCACTCCTGTCGCTCGGGTTGCGTCGGATCCTTGAGTCTCGACCGCGTCCAAGACCGCTTCGATTTGGCGAATCGTCCGGCGCCGGAGGGCGTTGGCACGCTGCGGCCGGTTGACCTCGATCTGCCAGATTGAGCCATCGACACTGCTGACGACATCGCTCACGGGATTCACAAGCGGGGCGATAGTCGGGCGAAGGGACGCAGGTCCAGTTCGGTCTCGAGTTGCTCGACGAGCGACAGCAACTCGGTATCGCCCCCGTACCGTCCCACTAACTGGATCGCAACCGGGAGGCCGTTGGCAAATCCGGCAGGCAGAACCACCGCTGGATGTCCGGAGACGTTGAAGGGCGCCGCGAACGGAAAGGCCCCCCACAACCGGCCCACAGGCTCACCAGCGATGGTCCTGGGCCGGGAGCCCAACTCGAAGGCGGTGGTGGCCGTGGCGGGAGTGGCGATCACGTCGTAGGAGCAGAAGTAGCGGTCCACCCGCTTCCGGTACTGGGCCAGGGCGAAGCGTGCTGCTGCCAGAACACCTGGATCGAGTTGCTCGGCCGCCATCAGAGACCGCTTTTGGTACCACGTCAACTCGTGCGGACCACGAAGCAAGTGACCGCGGCGTTCGCCCTCCTCGGCCAGCACGAGTGGGCCGAATATCTCCTCCCAGCCGCCCAGGTCCAGGTCCACGGAACTCACGTGGTGGCCGCAGGCTGCCAGTCGCCTAACCGCGGCTGCCAACACATCGCCGACGTCGGCGTCGATCGGGCGGCCTTCGGGCTTGGGGCACCAAGCGACACGGCGCGGGCTCAGATCGTCCTGAGTGTCTCGGGTGCCGGTGCAGTTGGCGGACAGCACCGAGTGCAGGCGGCGGGAGTCGGCGGCGGTGCGCGCGAGGGGCCCTACGGAGATGAACGGGCTGAACGCTCGGAATCCCCCGTGGTCGTCGATGGTCCCGTAGGTGGGCTTGAAGCCCACGAGTCCGCAGAACGAGGCCGGGATCCGGATCGAGCCTCCGCCGTCGGACCCGAGGCCCAGGGTGCAGGTACCAGAAGCCACAGCGGCCGCCGCGCCGCCGCTGGACCCGCCGGCGGTGCGAGAAGGGTCATAGGGGTTCGAGGTGTCGGGGCCCAGCAAGTTATCCGTAGTCGCCGACTGGCAGAATTCCGACACGTTGGTCTTGCCGACCACGACCGCTCCCGCGCGGAGCATGCGGCGCACCGCGCCGGAGTCGTGTCGGGCCACGTCGTTGGCGTGGGCCAAGGAGCCGAGCGTGGTGACGTGTCCCTTGATGTGGAAGACGTCCTTGATCGAGACAGGCACACCGGCGAGAGGACCGGCGCTGCCGTTCCGGTAAGCCGCTTCGGCCGCGACGGCCTGGCGGTGGGCCAGCTCGGGGGTGGCGAGAACGAAGGCGTGCAGGGTGGGGTTGACCTGGGCTAGGCGGGCCTGCGCCAACTCGGAGACCTCTACCGGTGACAGCGAGCCGCCGCTGTAGGCCTCGACAAGCCGGTGCACCGGCCACCACAGTGGTCCCTCATCCACGAGCCGACACGCCTCCTGAGACGGTGAACACCTCACCGGTGACGTAGCCCGCCTTATCCGACGCCAGGAACGACACCATGCTCGCGACATCCTCAGGCTGCCCCATACGGCCCAGGAACGCCTTGTCGGACAGGTAGCTGTCGAAGAACTCCTGCGCGGAGTAGGCGGCGCCATGCTCGGCGGACATCTCCCAGGCCGCTATCGAGGAGATGTTGATGATCGAGCCGCCGGCACGGGGGATCATTGCTTCGAGCGCGTAGCGCATGCATACGAATGGGCCGGTCAAGTCGACGTCGAGGCACCGCTGCCAGGTTTCCAGAGACATCTCGGCCACCGGCTCGATCCTCGACCAGCCCGCATTGTTGACCAGCACATCGAGCCCGTTCTTTGCAGCCGCGACTTCTGAGATCACGCTGAGCACCTGATCGTGGTCGGTGACGTCGAGGTGGTAGCTGGTCACCTCACGCCCTACCTCGTCGGCCAGTGCACCGGCAAACTCGCGGCACCGTCGCTGGTGGGCGTCGGTGACGACGACATCAAGTCCGTCGCTGGCGAGCCGTCTCGCTACCGCCGCTCCGATGCCGGCGCCGGCTGCCGCGGTCACCATTGCCACGCGCCGGTTTCCTGCCATCAGCTTCCTCCTCCTGCCTCGACCGCGCCGATCACGGTGTCGGCCAGCTGTGCCAGTCGTTGCTCGCGCCCTCCGGACAGCAGCGCGAAGGTGATCCGGTCGATGTCGAGCCGCCAGAGCTGACGGAGCCGGTCAACGCACATGTCGAGGTCGCCCACCAGCGCCACCGATCTCACGAAGTCGTCGGACACGGTGTGCTTGTGCTCAGCCTGCAGCGAGAGGTGGTCGACGAGGCCGTATTGCTCCGCGGCCCGAGCGAACTCGGGACGGAACCTCTCCCAAGCAGGCGGCATCCGCTTCCATTGGTGGAAGGTGGCCGCCTGGCTGGTGGCCCATGCTCTCACGTCGTCGGTGGCGCTCTCCACATCGTCGCCCACCGACATGGTGACGAACAGGTCGACGGTCAGCTGCCTGCGGTCGCGCCCGGCTGCCTCCAACCCCTGGTGTATGTGGTCGAGTTGCCATGAGCAGAATTCGGGATCTGCGGCTCCCATGAGCACGGCTCCGTCGCAGGTTTCTCCGGCGAGCCGCAACATGGCAGGCTGCGAGACCGCCAAAAATATGGGAACCTGCCGCTTGGCGGCGGCCAGGCGAACCTGGCTGCCATAGAGGTCGCACGGCTCGCCGCTGAAGAGTTGGCGGAACTCATCGATCCCGGACCGCAGCTCTCCGAGCCTGGACGGTGTGCCGCCTGCGCCGAGCACGGCAGACCAACCCGCTCCGAGACCGAGCACGGCGCGGCCGTTGGACAGCTCGTCCAGCGCAGCGGTGGCATTTGCGGTCACCGTCGGGTGACGCGTCACCAGATTGGTGACACCGGCCCCGATGAGCACTTTCTCGGTCGACAGCGCTGCCAGGTTCATGGCGGCATACACGTCTTTCATTCCGAGCTGGAAGTCGATATACCACAGTGCCTCGAAACCCCTGAGGTCGATTCGTCGCGCCAATTCGGCCGTCCGGCTCAGAGGCTCTCGGGGACTGACTCCCAAGGAAATGCCGTAGCGCTTCTTCATGCAGTACACCCTTCGCGCAAGAGCTCCGCGAGCAGCTTGCCGTAGGCGTCGGGTTGGTCGACGGAGAGCAGATAGCCGGCCCCGGCCACCTCGTGGTACCGGTAGTCGTCGACATTGTCCACGATGATGTCGACGGCCTGGCGCGGGCAGAATACATCGCCGCCCGCCCCGATGACGTCCACGGGAATCTCGATCTGCCTCAGCTGGGGGTTCAACGGCTCGGAGCGGGTTCCTATCATCGCCCGGGCAGCGTTGATGTAGCCGCGGCCGTCCCCGACGGCGTCTAGGCGCTTCGAGGTGAGTGCGTCGATGTCAGTTGCGGTGACAACCTGGTGGGCCGTGTTATCGCGGAGTCCGGCGGCGAAGCCGTCCCAGTCTCGGGTCTCGATCTGGACGATGCGACGAGCGAAGAACTCGGCCGCTGCCGAACCGACCACCGATGACGTGGCGGCCGCTATCAGGTGGCCGATCAGGGTTCTTGGTGTGGACGCAGCCTTGAGCCCGATGGTGCCGCCCAGTGAGTAGCCGATGACAGCGACAGGGCCGGTCACGACGCGCAGGAAGGCAGAGTGGTCATCGCTCAGTATGGTAAGAAACTGATGTCGCTTTTTTGTTAGGTGGAGGGACGAGAGGTAACATCGTTAGTCGCGGGCTTGCAGGCTCGAGACGACCCGCACAGGGACCGCAACACGGGGCCCAGTCATGTGCCTCACGACCTACAGACGCCCGCAAACGATGGGAGCGCCCATGGCCACCAAGCCGACCACCCCAAAAGGCCAACGGACGCGACAGGGGATCCTCGACGCAGCGTCGAAGGTCTTCACCAAGGACGGCTACGTCGATGCCCGCATGAGCGATGTCGCAATACAGGCAGGACTCTCCCTCGGAGGCCTGTACAGGTATTTCGATAACAAGGAGGACCTCTTCCGTAGTGTCATCCGGAACCTCCACGAGGAACTCTTCCGGAGGAGCCGGTCGTCGACACCCATCGCCGAGGACCCTGAGGCCGCCCTGTTCGAAGCCAACTTCGGATACCTCCAGCACTACCGCGACAACAGCGGCGTGCTGCGGGCATTCATCGAGGCGACAACGGTCGAGGAGCGATTTACCACAATCTGGTGGACCATGCGCGAGCGCCACGTCGCCCGGTTCGTCCATGCAGTCGAGAACGACGAACGCGTCCAACTCGACGGACTTGATCCAGCCACGGTGGCCCGAGCGATGGCTTCCCTGGTCGAGCAAACCGCCTACACGACATTCGCCCACGCCGCCCTCAACACGGCGCCCGTGGACGTGGAGACGGTAGCCCGTATCGTCACCAGAGCCTGGTACCGCACCTTCTACGGGAGTCCCTCCACAGACTGACAACACCCAACCCGCCGCGCGGTCGAGGATGATCCCTACCGGCGCGGTGCCCGACGGGCGCCTCATGTCTCCGAGCCCAGATAAGCGGCAGCTAGCCTCTCGTCGGTCAGGAGGGCCCGGTTCGAGGCCTCCAGGACCACCTCCCCGGACTCGAGCACGTAGGCCCGTTCACAAATCTCGAGCGCCTCATGGGCGCGTTGCTCCACGACGATCGTTGCGGTCGTCTCGCTCTCGAGCAGCCGCGCGATGCCCTCGAAGACGCTGTCCGCGGCGCGAGGAGCCAGCCCCATCGAAGGTTCGTCGAGCATGAGCAGCCGTGGGCAGGCCATCACGCCGCGAGCAACCGCCAGCATCTGCTGCTGGCCTCCCGACAACGCGCCTCCGTCCCGGTTGAGCATGTCGGCCAGCGCAGGGAAGATCTCGAGCACCAGATCGAGGCGTTCGCCGTGCCGGTGCTGGGCGCCGCTGCGGTGGCTGCCGAGCCGAAGATTGTCGGTCACCGTCATCGATGCAAAGATCATCCGCCCCTGAGGCACGTGTACGATTCCGGCCTCGACGCGTTTGTGCGGCGGCTGAGAGTGAAGATCCTGGCCTTCGAAGCGGATCGTGCCCGCGTCTACCTCCACGGTGCCGCTGATCGTCTTCAGCAGGGTGGTCTTGCCCGCGCCATTGGGTCCCAGGATGGCCACACGCTCCCCCGCTCCAACCTGGAAGTCGATGGAGCGCAAGGCCGGGACTCCGTCGTAGCTGGCACGGAGGTCACTGATCTCTAACATGTTCCATCCATCTCGATCCGAGGTAGGACTTGATCACGCGCGGGTCCGACACGACATCTGCCGGTGGGCCTCGGACGATGACGCGGCCCTCATCGAGCGCGACCACCGACTCTACGTACTGAATCAGCGACCGGACCGAGTGCTCGATCACCACGATCGCCGTCTGCGGCGTGACCAGCTCGTCGACAGTCCTGAAAAAGCGGGCTCGTTCGGCTTCGTTCAGGCCGGCGAGTGGCTCGTCGAGCAGCAGCAACTCCGGCTCGCTCACCATGGCCCGCGCCAGCTCGAGGCTCTTGATCTCGGCCGCGGTGAGAGCGCTCAACTCGCCGAGCGCGCTATCGGCGAGGCCGACCCGATCGAGCATCGCCATCGACGCGGCTACCGGATGCGGTATCGAGGCACCGATCGCAGCCACAACGACATTGTCGAGCGGAGACATGAGATGGAAACCCTGGGGAACTTGGAATGTTCGTGACATGCCGAGTTCGTAGCGCCGCGGCGCGCGCATCCGATCCACCTTCATCCCCTTGAACAGGATTCGTCCGGCATCGGCGCGTAGGTGGGCGGTAATGATGTTGAAAAGTGTCGTCTTGCCCGCACCGTTGGGACCGATGATGCCGACACGCCGGCCAGCATCGATCCTTAAGGCCACGTCGGACAGTACGCGATTGGCGCCGAAGCTTTTGGCTATGCCCTCCACCTCGAGCACAGGCGCATCGCTCGGCCTCGGCAGCCTCGGCCGGAGGGGTCTTCGCGACATGCTCAAGAACGGCGACGGCCGTTGTGGAGGTACCGCGAGACGCCCAAGAAGGGGCCGACCTTCCGGCTGAGGTGATCGACCGGGGCGGGTCGCGACCCAGCGGCAGCCTCTCTCGATCGCCGGGAGGATTCCGCGCGGTATCAGCAGTGCGACGAGTACCAGCGCCGCCGCGTAGACGAGCTCCTGCGCGCCGGGCACGGACTCGCCGATCGAATCGTCCAGGAACATCGCTAGCGGGATGAGGAAGGCCGCGCCGACGACCGGCCCCCACGTTTGTCCCACCCCGCCCACGAACGCCACCGACAGCATGACGATCACCACGGTAATGCCAAAGACCTCCTCGGCGACGGTCACCCGCAGGACGGCCTTCACCCAGAGCACGGCCATGGCCGCCGACAGCGCCGCCGAGATCATGAATGCCGCCGTCTTCCATGCGACAGTACGAATGCCCACCGCCCGGGCTAGGACTTCGTTGTCTCGAACGGCACGAAGGGCGTATCCGAACGAAGTCACATCGATCAACTCGCTGATCATCAATGCAATGACAAGCATCGCTAGGCCGACCCAAACGTAGGTGTGGGGATCGGAGAATTCCATGAACCTCCACTCGTTCTCGGGGTGGAACGGAACCGTGAGTTCGGGATCCCCGTAGTGGGACACCAACAGTTCCATGATGAGCGGGAAGGAGATGGTGGCAAGGGTGAAGTAGAACCCCCTGAGCCGGAAGGTGGGCAGGCCGATGGCAAGCGCCACCACCGCGGCGACTCCCATGCCGACGGCCATGCCGATCCATGGCGAGGTGCCGCCGCCTCGCAGCAGGATCGTGAATCCGTACGCGCCGATGCCGACGAACGCGCTGTGGCCGAGCGAGATCTGCCCGGCCTTGGCCACCAGATTCCAGGCCACGCCGGCGAGCGCCCAGACGACCGTCAAGGTGAGCACCCTCACGTAGAACCGCTGCTCGAGCCAGCCGTTGAGGGCAGCGACTACGACTACCAATACTATGAATGGAACCAGGCGCCGCATCAGATGGCCCGTTGGGCCTTACCGAACAGGCCGTTGGGCCGCACGTAGAGGATGAGCAGAAACAGAGCGAACACCCAGACGTTCTTCACCGCAGCCGAAGTCCACACCTGCGACACGGACTGGATGACCCCGATGAGCACGCCCCCCACAAAGGCACCCCTGACACTGCCGAGGCCGCCAAGCACCACCGCTGCGAACATGACGACCACGAACCGGAGCCCCACGAACGGCGTGATGCTCTGGAACGTCACGAGGGCCGAACCGCCCACCGCGGTGAGCGCCACGCCAACTCCGAACGCGATACGGTTCGTGCGATCGATGTCGACGCCCATGTATGTCGCTGCCTCCCAGTTCTCCGACGCCGCCCGAATGGCCCGCCCGGTGGCGGACCGGTTGAGGAACAGGAAGACGAGCGCTGCGACCAGAACCGAGAGGAGGAAGGCGTAGAGACGTACTCGGCTGATGAATATGTCGCCGATAAAGTCGCCCGCATTGGCGTAGGACGGCGCGACCACCCGCGGCTCCGACGAGTACCTGATCAGGATGAGATTCTGGAAGATCAGGCCCAGTCCGATGGTGAGTATCACTTGAGCATCGTGATTCTCACGCCGGCCGATCACAAAGCGGATGAAGAGCCAGTGGACCGCCATCCCCAACAGCAGGAACACCAAGAAGACGGCGGGCACCGCCAGGAACGGGTCCAAGCCGACACCGCCCGCGAACAGCGCCCATGAGAGGTACATGGCGAGCATCATGAAGTCGGCCTGCGCGAAGTTCACCACGCGCATCACGCCGAAGATCAGCCCGAGGCCTGACGCCAGCAGGGCGTAGACGCCGCCGATCAGGATCCCGGGAACAAGGAACTGCAGAAACTCGACCATCGCCTCAGCAGGCACCCTGCGCAGGTCGCTCTCGGTGCCTACGCCTCAAGCTCTCACCGCCCCCGCACGGTTTGCCGTCGCTAACTGCTGAGGCTACTTCTCGCGGCCAGAGCCCGCGTCCGGTCCCGGTGAGGACAGGTCCTCCGTCGCTACCAAACCGGTTGGCAAACCGCGAACTCGACCGGATAGACGGTGCACGGGATCAGCCTCCCGTCAACCTCCTGCCATTGTGCCAGTACACCGAAGTGCTGGTCGATGCGGCCGGTTTCGCTGAAGCTGATCTCCGACGTCGGCATGAGGTCGACGGCGACGCCTTCGGTCAGCCTGATGGAGCTGAACGCCTCGGTAACCGCGGCCGGGGATGGATCGCCGGCCTGTTCGAGCACAGCCGCGATGAGCTGTATCACGAAGTAGCCGCCGATGTGGTCCTGGCGGGCGTAGGGCTGGTCGATCGCGGCGGCCAGCTCGGGGAACGCGTCACTGCCGGCGAGGGGATTGGCATACACGAACGTCGACAGCCCGGCCACCTCCGGACCGAGGTCTGCCCATGCGGGCAGTAGCCCCTGTCCGCCGTTCTGGACGACCGGTGCGGTGACGCCGCGGGCGATCAACTCGTTCTGGAGTCCGCTCACATCGCTGAATGCGAATGCGATGTTGAAGATGACGTCGACGTCGGCGTTGGCGATCTTGGTTGCCACGCCCGAGGGGTCGTCGAGGCCACCCGGCGCCCAGGTGTCGGTAACTGCGACCTCGATCCCTCGCTCGCTGAACTCGGCCAACAGGGCTTCCTGCAGCGGCACGGCTGCAGCCGATGTGGAACCCACCACCGCCACGGTCTCCATCGTGATCCCCGCCTGGTCCAGGCCGGGCTGGATGGCCTCGAGTATCAGGCCCTTGATGGCCGACGCCGGAGGCGAGTAGCCGAACACATGGCTGAAGCCCTCACGGTCAGTTACGGAGTCGGCGAAGCTCTCAGTGACGAACGGGATCCCCGCTCGCTCGCTCACCTCGGTCGCGGCCAGGCTGAACGACGACAGCCAGGAACCGGCGATGGCCGACACGCCGGGCTCGTCGTCCAGGAGTCGCTCAACAGCGGTGGCCGCCTCCTCGGCGGAGCCGCCCGCGTCGTAAACCGCCAGCCGCAACGAGGCCCCGCACAGCGACTCGATTCCGCCCGCCGCGTTGATGTCATCCACCGCCTTGGTCGCCCCGGCGATCTCGGCGTCGCCGACGAAACTGAACGTTCCTGACATGGGCCACACGGTGCCGATGACCACCTCATCGACGCAATTGCGATCGTCCACGGGAGCCTCCACGGCCTCCGTCACGGCCGCGGTCGTAGCCGCGGTCGTAGCAGCGGTCGTAGCCGCGGTCGTGGGCGCGGTCTCTGGAGCAGAGTCACCTGACGAGCCATCGCCGCATGCGGCCGCTACGAGGCTCAGAATCGTGACTAGCGCGGGCAACAAGCGCAATCCGCGAACCATCGCTCCCTTATCGGGTCGGATCATGTACATGGTCACTCCTTGGACTGCCAAGACCCGGCGGAGACCTAAGGCACCGACCGGAATCCGACGATAGGCGGCCCCATCCGACCTGTCAAAAGAGCGATATCGCTTTTGTGAATCTCACCGTAGGGCGCGGCCTCGATCCACGGACCGATCTTGTCACGGTTGGCTGGGATCCACTCGGCGGCCGCGGCTGCGATCTCGGCGTCGGAGTTGGCGCCGGCGTCGATGGCGACCGCTTGAACGGCCACTGCAAGCGGATCCAATTCGAAGTTCTCGAGCAATGATGCGGCAGCCGGAAGCGCCTCTCCGCCGGGATCGCCGCCAAAAGATCTTGGTGACATTGCCGAGTTCGACTTTGATCACAACCTCTTCCTGTTCAGAGGCCTGATCCGAAGCCCCTGCGGTGGCCGGCAGGCTCGACGGGATCTATCTCGACAATCGCAAATCCTCGAGACTGACATCGGCTTTTTTTGCTCGACGTGGACCGGACTACTGACATCAACCGCCAGTGAATGCAGTGACTGCCTCGGTGGTGCTCGTCTGACCGGCATTGAGCACCTCCCGCCCGAATGGCTCTGGTATTCGAGCCATTCCCTTAGTGAGGCGCGTCGAGAGCGGCCTACGGTGTGTTCTCAGATGCTGCGCGACTTGTGGGGCTGGGTTGCTGTTGCTGGTGCGGGGAGTCATGATGCTCCTATTGCGTACAATCCGGTTGTCGGGTGATAACCGGCATTCCCCGAGACTGCTGGTTCTCTGGGAGTTGCTCAAGACCCGGAATTGCTCCCCCGGATGGAAACATCGTGGGCCCGGCGGGAATCGAACCCGCGACCTTCGGATTAAAAGACCGCGTAAAATTCCAGGTAAATCGTAGTTTCTGGTCTGGTCATCCCACAATCTGGCCCACAGTACGCTTCGCGTAGCCGGAGCCTGTTCGACGTGAGATCATCACAGGGCGATACGGGAAACGCAGGGCGGATGCGCGGTGGGCCATGATCGTCAATATGGTTGTCCGGGTGGGCCGCGTAAGACCTCCAGAGTTTACCAGCCGCTACGACCTCACTGCTGATGGCGATCAGCAGTCACATACAGTCGGCGGTTGGGCTTCGTAACGCACCGTGTGTAGCCGGCAGGTTACGGGGGCTTGATCAAGGCGTCCCGCCCCAGCAGTTGCTGTCCGTGCTATTACAGTCCGCCTGGATGGGGTTTATGTGGTAGCACATTTGGATCTTGGCAACCCTGCGCCGTATGCCTCTGCGGCTGGCAATCTCCTCTCGCGTTACAGCGAGTTCGCGACGGAGGCCGATGTGACGTCGGCTGTCCGGGACTTTCTTGTTATTGGCGGCCTGGCCACCTCGGATGAGATCAAGGAGGAGCATCCCCCTCGGCCGGGGTCTGCCCTCCGGGTGGATCTGGCGGTTCCTGACAAGGCCATACTCGTTGAGGTGAAACAGCGGGTCGGTACCCATGCTGACGGTTCGGTACCGGACCCGAGCAACCTCGATCAGATCGACAGATACGTGGGAGAGTCGGGCAATCTGTCGGCTGTCGGTTTGTTGACTGATGGCAAGCACTGGTTCCTGCGCACCGTCGCCGATGTCGAGGGGAGGCTACGGGGCGAGCCGTACCAGTTCACACTCCGAAAAGCCGCCGACTGGTACGGGCTGTTCGCCTGGCTGCAGGGTCATGTTTTCATGAAACCGCGCATCCGGTCCTGTAGCCCGGAGCATCTTCGCCTTGAGTTCGGTCCGGACTCGCCATCGAGAGACCGCCATATTGCTGCTATCAGAAGACTGTACGAGGCTGCGCAGGATAACCCGAGCGTCCGTGTCAAGCGGGAACTGTGGGAGATGCTGTTGGGGGTAGCCCTCGGTGAGGTTGCTGGCGTTGACCTCGACGACCTGTACGTGCGTCACACCTATCTGGTTTCGGTGGTCGGCATGATCACCCAGGCGGTGTTCGGGTTGGACGTCGCCGAGCGAGCCCACCACGACCCGTTCGATCTGGTGCTGGGTACTACATTCCGTGAGAGGACGGGTCTAGCAAATGTGGTGGAGTCGGACTTCTTCTCTTGGGTCGTCGAGTTCGACAACGCTGAGGACACGCTACGCAGCATCGCCCAGCATGTCGCCAGCTTCGACTGGCACATACCATCGGAGGAGGAAGACACGTCAGCAACGCTGGTGTCGGTCTTGTATCAGACGGTCATCCCAGCTGAGGAACGCAAACAGCTAGGCGAGTATTACACGCCGGACTGGCTGGCGGCCGAGATCGTCCGAACTGCAGTCACCGACCCGCTTGAGTCATCGGTGTTGGACCCGGCGTGTGGGTCGGGAGCGTTCTTGGTCGAAGCTATCCGACATTTGATCGCCTCAGCGGCGGCGGCCGGATGCGACCCTTCCCGGACGCTGACCAAGCTACAGCGACAGGTGATCGGCATCGATGTGCACCCCGTAGCTGTACACCTCGCCCGTGCGGCCTGGGTGATAGCAGCACGGGAGATCATCATCGGGGCGCAGACTACCGACGCTGGCAACGTCGACGTGTCGATACCTGTGTATCTGGGAGATTCGCTTCAGCTCCTCTATGACCGGGACTCTCTACTCGACCAGACAGAGATCACTGTCTCGGTGACCGGCGACCCCCGCAACCGTGAGTTGCGGTTCCCTCGAAGCCTCTTAGCAAAGCCCGAGAAGTTCGATCCGGTCATGACCAAGATCGCCGAAGTGATCCACGCAGGTGACAACCCACTCCCCGTCCTCCACGACCACGACCTGACCGAAGGCGAGAGGGATGCCATGGCTGACACGGTCAGAGTCCTTGTGGCCCTTCACAGCGAGGGCCGAAACCATGTGTGGGCCTACTACACCCGCAACCTGCTCCGACCGATCGCCATATCCGAAACCAAGGTGGACGTGATCGTCGGGAACCCGCCGTGGCTGACCTACAACAAGACGGTCCACATGATGCGCCAGAAGCTACGCAGCCTCAGCGAAGCACACCAAATCTGGGTTGGTGGCAAGCAAGCCACCAACCAGGACATTGAACTGCCCCGGGTTTACCGGAGAGCGTTTTACTTGAGTATATCGAGGCCGGC
>JAPPGV010000050.1 GCA_028821235.1 bacterium | reverse complement strand
GCCCCCGAAACCACCACAACCACACAAGCCCCCCAGACCACCACCACGCAGGCCCCCCAGACCACCACAACCACACAAGCCCCTGCCAGGACAAGTGTCTCGGGAGTAGCGGATCCGACTCGTGCCCAGATAGCACCGGTGGAGGGTGTGTCGGAGCTGATCACGCCCAACGACGAGTTCTACGTGATCGACACCGCTATCGGCGTTCCCCAAGTCGATCATCGAGCCTGGACCCTCTCCTTCACCGGACGGGCCGACAACCCCTATAGCATCACGTATGACGAGTTGCTGGCCATGCCGCTGGTGGAGCGCTACATCACGCTCTGCTGCGTGTCGAACCGGGTGGGCGGGAACCTGGTGGGCAACGCCAAATGGCTGGGGGTACCCCTGCGGACCTTGGTCGAGAGGGCCGGCGTCCGCCCGGACGGCAACCAGCTGGTCGGCCGCTCGGTGGACCGGTTCACGGTCGGCTTCCCCACCGCCGCAGTGTTCGACGGTCGGGAGGCTCTGGTGGCGATCGGGATGAACGGCGAGCCGCTCCCGCTGAAGCACGGGTTCCCGGCCCGCCTCGTAGTCTCGGGGCTGTACGGGTACGTGTCCGCCACCAAGTGGCTGACGGAGGTGGAGTTCACGGGATGGAACGACTTCGACGCCTACTGGGTCCCGAGAGGATGGGCCAAACAGGCGCCTATCAAGACCCAGTCGCGGATCGACACACCCCGGGAGGGGAACATCACGGCCGGAACCAACGTCATCGCCGGGGTCGCGTGGGCCCAGACCCGGGGCATCTCGAGGGTACAGGTGCGGGTCGACGACGGTGACTGGACGAACGCGCACCTCCCCCAGGAACTGTCCATCGACACCTGGCGGCAGTGGTACCTGGAGCATGACTTCACGCCCGGCGCCCACACGATCGCGGTCAGAGCCACCGACGGCACCGGCCGGACCCAGACCGACAGTGTCCGCCCGCCCCGGCCCGACGGAGCAACCGGATACCACACCATCCAGGTGCAAGCCGCCTGATGCCGGGAGTGGTCGGTGTTCAGTGGTCAGTGGTGAGTGGTATGATGAAACGTGACGTGTTACCGCGTAGTGTGTGAATCGTCAAGGGACAGGCGGCCCCGCTAGCGCCAAGCGGTCAAACGAGGGTTACTAGCAGAGCCGCCTACCCGTATCCGACCCCCGAACCAGCCAGTTACTCCGTACACTGTGTTCACACACGTCAGGCAAGGTTTAGGGATCTCATTTTCCTTCATAACATTCATCCTCTTAGTACTACATCGTACAAAGTGTGAATGCCTCCTAACAGCTAAATCACTGGTCACTGGTCACTTCCAGCTTCCCTTCAAAACTAGAGTATTAGTGCACTAGTACATTAACGTGCTATGATCCCGGGCCGTCCTTGACCCGCGCCGAGCCGGTCCTACTGGAGTACGCCACCATGAACATGCCCGATCGCAACTGGAGAACTGCCGACTTCGATGCGCTGTGCCGCGCCCTGCTCAGCCTCGAGACGGTTGACGAGATGGCGCTCTTCCTGCGGGACCTCTGTACCCGGACCGAGATCGAGGGGCTTTCAAGCCGGTGGGTAGTGGCCACGCTGCTCGAGGCGGGCCTCCCCTACCGGCAGGTGTCCGAGCAAACCGGAGCCTCCATCACCACCGTGGGCCGGGTCAACGAATGGCGGCGGTTCGGGACCGGTGGGTACCGCATCGCCCTCGACCGGCTCGACAGGTCCGGCCAAGATGCCCGGTAGATCGCTCCGCGTCGCGGTACCCAACAAGGGCCGGCTCCGGGAACCCACCATCTCCCTCCTGAGAGAGGCGGGCCTGTCGTTCGAGCAGAGCGAACGGGTGCTGTCGGTGAGGGTGCGCAACGCCGACATCGAACTCCTCTTCGTGCGGGCCGAGGACGTGGTGGATCTGGTCGAGACGGGTGTGGCCGACCTGGGCGTGACCGGGCTCGACCTGCTCGAGGAACTGGGCCGCGGCAACGGTGCCGAACACGTGTCCACCCTGCTGGCGCTCGGCTACGGCCGGTGCTCTCTGACCGTCGCGGTCCCGGTCGACTCCCCGGTCCGGGAGCCGGAGGACTTCGGCGACCGGATGGCGGTTGCCACCTCACACCCCAACCTGACCAGGCGGTACTTCTCGGAGCTCGGGAGCCGGGTACTCGTGAAACGGCTCCGCGGTTCGGTCGAGGTTGCTCCCAAGCTGGGTTTCGCGAGCGCGGTGGCCGACCTGGTGTCCACGGGAAGCACCATGCTCATCAACGGGCTCCGGCCGG
>JAPPGV010000049.1 GCA_028821235.1 bacterium | reverse complement strand
GCTACCGGCTACGCAACTACCAAGCCCAAGCCCGCAAACACCGACCGAAAGGAGCACCGAACTAGACTCACCAACACACCCAGGGTGGGGAAATTCGCTGACCAACTCTGGGGAATTTCGCTGATCGCCATCAGCGCCAACTGGTGCGGAAGTCCGCAAGGCACGGGACGTCGTCGAGGCCTACCGGTCTGCCCATGCTGCGCCTTTGCACGCTGCATACATGGGGTTACGGTCGTGCCTCAACACGGAGGGCATCGACCTTGACGTTTCACGGCGACTCAAGAGGCTGCCCACCATTGAGGACAAACTCCGCCGACTTCCCACGATGGATCTGTCGAGCATGCAGGACATCGGAGGCTGTCGGGCCGTTCTCGCCACGCAAGAACAGGTCCAACAGGTCGTGAAGCGATTCTGCAGGAATAGCCTCAGGCGCAACAAGCAGGCCGACAAAATCAGAGACTATGTAGCCTCACCTAAGTCCTCGGGTTATCGGGCCATCCATATCTACACGAGGTACCACGACCGGCGAATCGAGGTGCAACTCCGCACCCGAGAACAAGACAGTTGGGCCAAGGTCGTGGAGCTCTTGACCAGTATGACCGGTATTGACTTCAAGAACGGCGATGGCCCGGACAAAGTCCATGAACTGCTGAGGGAATTGTCAGCGGTCCTCTCGATGCGAGCGCCCGGCCAGCCGTTCACAGAGGCCCACATGGACATTCTCACCCGGCTGGCTAGATTGGTAGCGACTAGCCTGCACCAAGGTCCGGTCACCAATGATCCGGGAAGGACCTGATGGCAAGACACAGCACCATTGACTTCCTCATCACGTTCGACCATGACACGGGGGAGCAGATCAGCCTGGAAGAGTTCCGCGATACCGCGCGGGCACTCACGGCGTACAGCGAGCGAGAAGAACAATACCGCGACAACCCCCGGGTAGAGGTCGTGCTGCTTGGTGCGGACTCGGTGGATGCCATCAGGGTGACCCATTCCAACTACTTCGAGGACACAGCCAACGCCTTGGACAACCTGCTCGCTAGCCTCCTACGAGAGGCGGCTTCTGCAGCATAAGCTCCGAGCTACGCCTCAGTGGACTCCCATGAGCTAAGCGACCCTCTCCGGGCACGCCGTCACGGCGGCACTCGGCCGGTGGTTAAGACGCGCGGCTTGAGCGGGTCAGCGACTTCCGCTGGGAGACTTGCCGCCAGGCGCCACTCTGACGGTATGGTTCGCGGTTCGCAATGCTCATCAACACGGACTGCGATGCCCGGGAGCGATCGGCCGGGCTCAGGCCGCTCTCCATCCGGCCGGGGATCACGGTCAAAGGCCCGTGAGTCAGTGTGCCTCCGTTGCCTTTGCGGACGCTGCGACACGAACGGTGGAGCCACTCGCACGATGTTCTACGGCCCTCCGGGCTTCTTGGAGGGCATCGCCGTACCGTTTCAGGCTGTCAACGACGCCGGCGAGGACCTGGGGGTACTCGGCGTCTCTCATTAGGTCGATCGGGAACCAATGTCGGCTATGCCTGCGGTACCAGTTTTGGTCCTCTTCGCTAAGTTCTCGGCTCACTTCCGGTTCGTCGGCGTAGCTTTGGTGGCGCCCGACCCAGAGCGGGGTCTCGCCGGTGGTCTCGAACAGGTCTGTGTTGATGCCGAACCACACCACGGCACCGTGCAGGCGGATGTACCTGCCGTAGCCGTAGGGCTTCGGAGTCGCGCGCAGTCCCTTGCGGTCCGCCCAACCCTGGTTGATGCCTTCTTCGGTTGCGGCATCGACGAGGCGCCGGTATTGGCGTAGCCGCATCTCCGAATCGGTGCCGGACTCTCTGCCTGGGGGAATCGGTTTGAAGGCTCCCTTGTCTGCGTATCGCGCGAGGCTACGTAGTTGGCGGATCTGTGTCACGGGTCCTGGCTCGTCGCTGTCACTGCTTCTGGCGGCCATCGCGTCGAGCAGGCTTCCCCAGCTGACCACCATCAGATGCCGCTGACTGCCCGTGATGCGTACGCACCGGCGCTCGGCGTCGATCTCCTCGTCAAGACCGAACTTGCGGCGGAGGCGCTCCCTCAACTGGGGCCACAGAGACCGGACTCTGTCCTCAGGCACCAGGAACATCACGACCGCAGGACTGTCCTCGGGAAGTCGCTTGATGTAGGAATTGGGCTGATTCGCGGTGAGACCGGCCCAGAACTTGACTTCGATTAGCACCCGCTCCCGACCCGTCTCATCGAAGCAGACCAGGTCCGGGCGGGTTCCATCGCGCCCGATGACCTGCGTCTTCACGGTGTCGATGGGGTCGATGTCGCGCACGCCGGACTGGACCACGTCACCCAAAGCCTCCACGCAGGCGTCCGAGTGACGGAAGACATGGCAGAGAGCTTCCGTCGCGATGTCCTCTGTTCTTCCGGGGAAGCTTGAGACCAGATAGGCCAGCAACATGTCGTCAGACACAGAAACCCCCTCTTGCGCTTCACCCTTGCGAGACCGGGCCAGTCAGATGGTAACCCTGCCTACGCGAGGTGTCCGGGCGCTGGAGGCTGCGCTGATGGTCATGGATGGTTGCCGGGTTCAGCGGTTTGCCCCACCGGTTGCTGGGGCCACCCACCATCGCGGTACGGGGCCCCGGGACTGCCCTGTCCTACCGGAGACCCATGAGGCTGTAGGACCTGCTTGCCAGTGGCGGCACGCCCCGGTCTTCGATGATGCCGTAGGTCAGGGGCGCTCCTCATCGGGGAGGGCTGCCAGCGCGCTGGCGGCTCTGCGTTCTGGAGGAGCGCTTGCAGAAGTTCGTGGCCGGCGGGGGTGGCCTGGTCACGTCGGTGGTCCTGGACGGGCCGCCGCCCCAGACCGTCGCCGAGTTCGCCCGGATCAGCAATGCCGATCTGGTGGTGGCGGCCAGCCGGGGCGCCGGAGACTCCAACATAGTCCTCCTGGGGAGCAACGCCGAAGCGCTCATGGGGAACGTCCCTTGCGATGTGGCTATAGCCCGGGTGCCCGGCCGGTTCTACCGTCCCTAGCCCCTCCGGGTCGGTCACTCGTAAGGCTTCTTCTAGTCGCTAATCGTTCATCTGTCCGTGAAACAGGGCAGACGCCCTCGCACGGTCACATCACCGACGCCGTTGCCAGCCGCGTCCTGGAGTCACTGTTGGGGCCTCGCGAAGGCTATGAGCGCCGCGTCGGAGCCTGAACCCGTCGCGATGACCACCAACTGCCGCCCCGACAACGTGTGGTAGGTCATCGGGTTCGCGTTTGTCGGAAACGGTGTCGCACCGCGCCAGATCTCGGTGCCGGTAGCCTTGTCGAACGCGTAGAGGTATGGGTCGCCGCCGCCCACGAACACCAACCCGCCTCTGGTGACCAGCGGTCCGGAGTTACCGGTCGTGCCCAGCCGTTCCGGCAAGTCGACGCCGCTAAGTAGCGGGTGCTCGCGGATCTCAGGTCGCCCTTCGCCGAACGGCACCTTCCATGCGATCTCCCCCGCGTTGAGATCGATCGCCACCAGGTGCGCGTAGGGGGGCTTGGTGAGGGGGATCGGGCCGAGCCCGCTCTCCGGGGCTTGCGCGGCGCCCGGTCCGCCGGCCTCCTTGTACATGACGAGCGTCGCGCCGTAGGGACAGTTGTTGCTGTACTCCACATCGACCCGCGGATCGTCGGCCGTTTGCTCGCAGACCTGGTTCGTATCGGCGTCGTCAGATGCCCGCACGTAGAGCAGTCCGGTCTCCGGGTCGAATGCGGCTCCGCCCCAGTTTGCCCCGCCGCTCGCGCCCGGGCGCTGGAGCGTTCCCTCCAAGCTCGGAGGCGTGAAGAGGGAACCCAGCCGGAACCGCTGCATCTCGGCCACCGCGAGCGCATGGATCTCGGGAGTCAGATCGTTCGCGTCCTCGAGCGATACTCCCTGGCTGGTGAACGGCGGCGGCTTGGTCGGGAACGGCTGGGTCGGATACAACACCTCGCCCGGCACATCGGTCGCCGTGTCCACCGCACGCTCCTCAATCGGCCATACCGGCTCGCCCGTAACCCGGTCGAACACGAACGTGAAGCCGTGCTTCGATACCTGGGCCACCGCGTCGATCTCGCGTCCGTCCACATCGATCGTCACCAGGTTCGGCGCGGCGGACAAGTCGTAGTCCCACACGCCGTGGTGCACCGCCTGGAAGTGCCACTTACGCTCACCAGTACGAGCGTCGAGGCATACCAGCGACTCGGCGAAGAGGTTCGCCCCGACCCGGCGCCCTCCCCAATAGTCGCTGCTCGGCGTGCTCGTAGGCACGTAAAGGAGGCCCCTCTCGGCATCCAGCGACATCAGCCCCCACACGTTGGCGTGGCCGGTGAAGCGCCAAGCCTCATCCTCCCAAGTGTCCGCGCCGAAGTCGTCGCTCGACTGTGGGATGGTGAAGAAAACCCAGCGACGCTCACCCGTACGGGCGTCGAACGCCTGCACCGTGCCGGGCGGGTCAAACCTTCGCTGCACCCCGTCGGGCACGCGGCTGCCCACAATCACCAGGTCCTCGAACACCACAGGAGGCGAGGTCTGGTCGAACTCGAAACGGCTCACCTCCCGACCATGTCCCTCGGTCAACAGAACGCTCCCGCTGTTGCCAAAGGTCTGGTCCAACTCACCGTTCTCAGCATCGATCGCGTACAGCCGATCACGGCTGTTGAGGAAGATGCGGGCGCCGTCCCCGTCACTCCAGTAGGCGATACCCCGATGTTTGAAGCCGGTCGGTCCCGCGCCTTCCGGCCCGCCTTCGTAGGCCTTGGGATCGAACGTCCAGAGTTCCGTCCCCGTCTCGGCGTCGAGCGCCACCACCCGCGTGTACATCGTGGAGAGGTACAGGACATTGCCCACCATGATCGGCGTCGCCTGGAAGGGTCCCGGTCGCGTCCCGTACTCCTCGAGAGGCGCCTCGTTCGGCTCCCACTTCCAGACGATCGTCAGCTCACCGACGTTGGCAGGCGTGATTTCCTCAGCAGCCGAATACTTGGTGTGCGCCTGATCAGAGCCGACATAAGGCCACTCGGCCATAGCGCCAGGATCTTGTGCGCACGCAAGGGTCGTAAACACGATGACTACTGCGGGAATGACTCGTCTCATACAGGGGACTCCTCCGAATCCGTGAACGCAAGGGCGACATCGTCCGGCAGGCAGACCAACCACACGGTCATCATCCAGCGCAAGACCGGCTGATGGGGACAGAACTCATTCGGTGTAGCTGTCAACCGCGGAGCCCCGCCGAAGGACTCCGCACTCCTAGAGATGCATGATCCACACCCATCATCGAGGTCAGACTATCCACCAAGACGATGACTGACCACGCACCCCCCGGACAAACCAAAGGCGCGGCCCCAACTAGGTAGCCGGACCGGAACGCCGACAGAGATGCTCAATCCGGCTAAAGGCCCAAGGCAACCGACGACTTGGTTCGGGCAGTCTCACTCCGGTGTTTGGACGGGTCATGCTGGTTCATCCGAACAGCACGGAGAGCATTTCAGTGCAGATGGAGGGACGCGTCAAGGGTATTGGCCGCGGATCCGGGAGCCGGCCGAAGTGATCGCGAACCGGGATGGTTCTCCCGTCTCGATCCAATGAAGCATGGGGGATTGACCAACAGGGTTTCCCTCATCCGCGGAGGGTCGTCGTCCGTTTCGTGTCCACGCGGAAGGTGGCGGGGTCCACTGCTACGCCGTAGTCCCGTTCGGCTGCCTCGACGGATACGAAGCCGTTGCGGACATCCTTTGCCACCAGGGCCGGGTCGCGCTCGAAGGGGTTGCCCCAGCCGCCGCCTCCGCCGGTGTTGTTGGCGAGAACCTGCCCGGCCTCGAGGAAGTTGTAGCTGCTCCCCTTCCGCTCCTCGTTTTCGGATCCCGGGTCGATCACGACGTGGTTGGGATCGGCTTCCTTCCCGCCGTTGATGCCCCATGGTGGGCTCTCGGTCTTGTACAGGATCGCGATGGCGGTGGCGGGAGCGAGGAACCGGTAGACCCTGCTGATACCCACGCCGCCGCGGTGTTTACCGGGGCCTCCGGTGTCGGGCCGGTAGCCGTAGTGGTCGATCAGCAGCGGACCCTTGATCTCCAGCACCTCCACGGGATTGTTGCGGCAGCCCGGCTCGCTCAGATGCATGATGCCGTCCTCACCGTCTCCGCCGGCGTGGGCGCCGAAGCCCACCGCGTCGTTCATGCCCTCCAGCCACGGTCCTCCGGTCCGGGGATCGTCCCCGAGAGCCATGACGGAACACACGTCGCCCCCGGAACAGGCGGGCACCCGGTCGGGCATCCCCTGTGCCAGGGTTTCGATTGGTCCAAGTGGATGCGCGGCACACCGCAGGAGCGTTTGGGGTTGCTGCCGGCCGCGCAGGAACACATCTTGGCCCAGGACAATGGCAAGGACCGTTACGTGGCCGCCGTACGTGGGCTGTCGCAGGCTTTCGCCCTGGCGGTGCCCCACGAGGAGACCAAACGCATCCGCGACGACGTGTCGTTCTTCCAGGCTGTGCAATCGGTGATGGTCAAACCGGCGCCGGGCACGGCCCGCGAGCAGGAAGACCTCGACCGGGCGGTTCGCCAGATCATCTCTAGGGCTGTAGCCGCTGAAGGGGTGCTCGACATCTTCGCCGCCGCGGGGCTGCAGAAACCAGACATCTCGATCCTCTCCGACGAGTTCCTAGCCGAGGTGAGAGGGATGCCCCAACGCAACCTCGCGGTGGAGCTGTTGCAGAAGCTCCTCAAAGAGGAGGTAGCTACCCGGCGTCGCAAAACGTAGTGCAGGCCCGGTCGTTCTCCGAGATGCTGGAACGTACTCTGCGCCGCTACGAGAACCGAGCCATCGAGGCCGCCCAGGTAATCGAAGAGCTGATCGAACTGGCCAAGGAGATGGAGAGGCCAACGCTCGAGGCGAGCAACTCGGACTCACCGAGGACGAACTGGCCTTCTACGACGCCCTAGAAACCAACGACAGCGCCGTAGCCGTCCTCGGCGATCAGGTCCTGCGAACCATTGCTCAAGAGCTGGTCGAGAAGGTCCGTAACAACGTGACGATCGACTGGACCTCCGTGAAGATGTACGCGCCCACCTCCGCGTTCTGGTCAAGCGCACCCTCCGGAACTACGGCTACCCGCCCGACAAGCAGGGAAAAGCCACCCAAACCGTCCTACAACAGGCCGAAGTCCTCTCAGAGGCTTGGGCCGCCTAACCCCCACGGGGCTGGTACCTCTAACTGGACGTGGAATCGAAGAGCGATCCGAGTGGTTTGGGCTGGGCCGCCCTTCGTGTCCTCGCTGCTATCCGTTTCATGCGTTGCCGCACCAAGTGGACAGCGCGCTCGACCGACAGGCTTTCGTTCTTGGTTCGTACGACTTGGTCGACGCTGAGCACGAACCGCTTGCTGCCCCTACCTTGAAGCCGGAAGTAATGGTGGGCGGTCTGCACCGCCGTCTCGTTGGCGATCGAGCCCCCCGTGCTGAAGAAGATTCTGTTGAGACCCGGTGGGGCCAGATCTGCGATCCCGGCCAAAGATCTGTCCGTA
>JAPPGV010000048.1 GCA_028821235.1 bacterium | reverse complement strand
GATGGCGACTCCGTGCCCGGCCGGCCGCGGGAGCCGTTTCAGGGCGTCGATCGTGTGCGCCATGTCCTGGACCGTATCGACCCGGATCGCTCCGGTCTGCGCGAAGAACCCCTGCCAGATGCGGTCATCGCCCGCCAGAGACCCCGTGTGGGAGGCGGCCGTCCGGCGGGCTGCCCGGCTGGCACCCGGCTTCACCATGACGACCGGCTTGTCCGGGGTCGTCCGGGCGACGATGTCGAAGAGCCGGCGGCCGTCGGCGACTCCTTCGAGATACACCCCGATCGTGTCCGTCTCCGGATCGTCCGAGAGGTACTCGACCAGATCCGAGGCATCGACCGTCAGGCCCGTTCCGTAGTTGACGACGGTGCTGAACGAGAGCCCGATCTGGGAGCCGTACCCGATGATCCCGTCGGCGAAGCCCCCGCTCTGGGTGAGAATCCCGACCGATCCGACCGCCTCCGGCGCCCCGGCCCAAGTGACCAGCCGGAGTCTCGGCGAGAAGACGCCCATGCTGTTGGGACCGATCACCCGTAGACCACCCTCGACCGCGATCTGCGTGATCTCTTCATGGAGAGCTTTCCCCTGCTCCTCACCCGTCTCGCCGAAACCGGCCGAGAAGATGTGAACGTTACGGTTCCCGGTGGCAACGCAGTCGCGGAGGATCCAGGGGACGATGGGGGCCGAGAGGCCGATTATCACGAGATCCACCGGCTCCGGTAGGTCGGTGAGGCCGGCATAGGCCTTGTGGCCTCGGATGACGTCGGCCTTCGGGTTGATCGGGTAGAGGCGGCCGCGGTAGCCGAACTCGACCAACTGGCCGAACATGTCCACCCAGCTCGCGCCCGGTTTGTCACGCGAGGCGCCGACGACCGCGATCGACTCGGGCTTGAGCATCGCGTCGAGCCCGGGCGAGCCTTGCATGTCCCTAGCTCCTAGTGGATCGAGGGTCGGCGGGCTGGCATGGGTACCGACATGGTGGGCGTTGGCACGACCCGGCCACAGGCCGTCCTACTCGGAGAATGCGGAGGACGACAGGCTCTCCTGGAGGGCATAGATCGAACCCGGCCACGGCCGGGACGGATGGGGCAGCCTCACCGGGACGTCCGCCATCCGCGGCTCCGCTACAGGCTCTCCCCTCAGCAGGCACGCGTTGTACTCATCCCAGGTGCTCCAGGTGTCCCAATTGCCGAGGCCGAACAGGGGCCAGGCGTCCGCGGCCGCCAGCTCGAGGAACAAGAGGCGCCGCGGCCGATCGGAGGTGTTGGGCGGCGATCCGTGCAGCATGCGGATGTGATGGATGGATATCCCGCCGGCCGGGACCTCTACAGGCACGGCGTCCGCCGGGTCGAAGTGCTCGCGACCGACCGCGCCGACGAAGTATCCGTCCTCGTGGTGGTCGTAGACCGGGTGTCGGTGGGAACCGGGAATCACGAGCAAGGCGCCGTTCTCCGTGGTCGTGTCGTCGATGGCGATGCCCACGGCCAGAAGGTCGTCGTTGGTGTGGGGCATGAAGCCCCAGTCCTGATGCCACTCCACCACGCTGCCGAACCCGGCGGACTTCATGTTCAGCTTCTCTCCCGTGAACCGGATGGACGGACCGATGAGCTGCGCCACCATGTCGAGGATGGCGTCGTGATGCAGCATCGACATGTACAGGTCGTGGTGCAACGAGGGACGTTTGATGCGGCGCACCCGGACGTCATCGGCCGCGTGACCGGGCTCCAGATCGAACCTCTCATCGCTCTCGGTCAGGAACCGGGTGCTCTCGACCAGCTCGTCGGTCACCCGTTGCAGCTCGCTGACCTCGGAGGACGACAGGACATCCGTCACCGCGACGTAGCCGTGCTCGTTGTAGAAGTCGATCTGATCCCGGGACAACATGTTGCGCCTGCTTAAACGTCCAGCTTGTAGAGGCGGGCGGCGGTACCTCCCATGATCGCGGCCAGTTCCTCGTCCGTGAACGGTTCAGAGCCCTGGCGCTCGGCGACATCGTTGACCCTCCGGTAGAGCTCCGGCACCGCGGCGAGCTCCCGATCGATGCGAGCCTTGTCGCTGTTGTCCGAGCCGTACATGGCCCGATCGGTCGCTACGTACGACCTGAGCATGGCAAGGGCGTCATGAAGGGGCTCGGGCGCTCCGCCGGCGAAGTGACAGAGATCGGCATGGAAGTTGGGATGCTTCGCCACCATCAGTATCCCCTTGGTCACCCAGGGCCAGTTGATAACGACGATGACCTTCATGTCGCGGAAGCGTCGTCCCACACCGTCCAGCAGGAACGGGTCCGCCAACTCCAGTGACGCGTTGATGATGGGCGTCCATCCCGTGAAGAAGTGCACCGGGATGTCCAGCTCGATGGCCTTCTCGTATAGCGGGTCCAGGCTGCGGTCGTTGGGGGAGTAGAGCTGGTAGCTGGGAACGAGCTTGAGGGCCCGGAAGTCCAGCTCCTTCACGCACCGCTCCAACTCCTCGACCGCCCAGGGAATACCCCTCATCGGATCGATACATGCCACGCCCTTGAGCCGGTCCGGGTACATGGCGACCTGGTCGGCCGTGTAGTCATTCGGTACGTA
>JAPPGV010000047.1 GCA_028821235.1 bacterium | reverse complement strand
TGGCGCACAACGGCAACCTCGTCAACGCGCCCCGGCTGCGCCGGGAGCTGCTGGAAAGCGGCATCGGCCTGCAGACCTCCTCCGACACCGAGTTGATGTTGCACCTCCTCGCGACGTCCCAAGGCAGCCGGCTGGACCGGATCCGCTCGCTCATGCAGAGGGCCGAGGGCGCCTATTCGCTGGCGATCCTCACCCGTGACGCCGTCTACGGAGTGCGGGATCCCTGGGGGTTCCGTCCGCTGGTGATCGGGGAGATAGAGGGCGGCTACATCCTGGCTTCGGAGACTTGCGCCTTCTCCACTACGAGGGCCGACTTCGTGGCGGAGCTGCAGCCGGGTGAGATCGCCCGCATCGACGCCCGCGGACTCCACATCAGCCCGGGCGGGCCGCCGCCACCACCCCGCGCCTTCTGCACCTTCGAGCACATCTACTTCTCCCGGCCCGACACCGTGCATGACGGGAAGCTGGTGCACAGCGTCCGCCAGCGTCTCGGCCGCCAGCTGGCCCGCGAAGCCCCGGTGGACGCCGACCTGGTCCTGTCGGTGCCCGACTCGGGGACACCCCACGCGGTCGGGTTCGCCCAGGAGGCCAACCTGCCCTACACCGAGGGGCTGATCAAGAACCGTTACGTGGGCAGGACCTTCATCGAGCCGACCCAGGATCTGCGCGACGCCGGGGTGGCCATGAAGTTCAATCCGCTCCGGGACAACCTCGCCGGCCGGCGAATCGTGATGGTCGACGATTCGATCGTGCGGGGAACCACCGGCGGGCAGCTGGTTCGCATGCTGCGCGACGCCGGAGCCGCGGAGGTACACGTCCGGGTGGCGTGCCCGCCGATCACCCATCCCTGCTACATGGGGATAGACATGGCCACACCTGAGGAGTTGGTCGCCTCCCGCATGTCGGTGGCCGAGATGCGCGAGGAGATCGGCGCCGACTCGCTCGCCTTCCTGTCGCTCGAAGGCCTCATGCAGGCGCTGGACGCCGAGGACGGCTTCTGCAACGCTTGCTTCACCGGGAAGTACCCCTTCCAGCCGGAGCGCTACGTCCAGTTGCGGTTCGGCGTCAAGGATCGGTTCGCCTCCGTGTGGGGGGAGTGAACTCGTGACCGCGGTGCTCGTGGTGGGTAGCGGCGGCCGCGAGCACGCCATCTGCCGCTCCCTGGCCCGATCCGCCCGGGTTGATCGGATCCTGGTGGCGCCCGGCAATGCCGGCACCGGCCAGGAGGAACGTTGCGAGAACGTGGCGGTGGGCGCCGAAGACGTGGCCGGCCTGGTCGCCCTTGCCGAGCGCGAGTCGGTCGATCTGGTGGCGGTCGGCCCCGAGGCGCCACTGGCCGCAGGTCTGGCCGACGCGCTGGCGGCGGTCGGCATTCCCGCCTTCGGACCGGGCGCGGCCGGCGCCCGCCTCGAGGCCTCCAAGGCCTACTGCAAGACGTTCCTCGACGCGCTGGGCATACCGACCGGCTCCTCAGCCACCTTCCACGAGGCCGCTCCCGCCCTGGCATATCTCGACCGGCTCCCCTCGGTTCCCGTCATCAAGGCGAGCGGGTTGGCCGCAGGCAAGGGCGTGGTGGTGGCCGAGACCCGTGGCGAGGCGGCAGCGGCCATCCGCGCCATGCTGGTGGACGGACGGTTCGGCGACGCCGGCCGAGAGGTCGTGGTCGAGGAACGTCTGCGGGGCGTAGAGGTGTCGGTGCTCGCGTTCTGCGACGGCGCCGACTTCGCCCTGATGCCGGCGGCCCAGGATCACAAGAGGCTGCTCGACGGGGATGCCGGGCCGAATACCGGCGGGATGGGCGCCTTCGTCCCGGCGCCGGTCGCCACCGGCGAGCTGCTCGCCGGAGTCGGCGACCGGTTCATCCGCCCCACCCTCGAAGCCCTCGGCGAGGCCGGCACCCCCTACCGGGGCGTCATCTACTTTGGGCTGATGCTCACCGCCGCCGGCCCCAAGGTGCTCGAGATCAACTGCCGCCTGGGCGATCCCGAGACCCAGGCCGTCCTGCCGCTCCTGGAGGGGGACCTCTACGAGATCATGGCGGCTTGCGCCACCGGTTCGCTGGGAGGCCTGTCCGTCGGGTGGTCGCGGTCGGCGTGCACCACCGTGGTGATGGCTTCCGCCGGGTACCCGACGGCCGCGGCCCGGCCCGCGCCGATCAGCGGCCTCGACCGGGCGGCGGCCGAGGGATGCGTGGTGTTCCACGCCGCGACCGACCGCGCCGGCGGCGTGACCCGCGCCACCGGCGGCCGGGTGCTGGCCGTCACCGCCCTGGGAAGCACCCTGGAGAAGGCGACCGACCGCGCCTACGCAGGGGTGGAGGCCATCTCCTTCGAGGGCGCCCACTACCGGCGGGACATCGGCCGCCCCTCACCGGCGGCCGCGGCCGGGAGATGATCACCTATCGCGACTCCGGGGTCGATATAGACGCAGGCAACCGGACGGTCGACCTGCTGGCCGCGTCGGTCGCCTCCACCGCCACCGACGAAGTGCTGGCCGGCGGCGGCGGGTTCGGCGGTATCTACGCGGCCGACCGGCTCGGACCCGGCAAGGTGCTGGTGGCCTCCACCGACGGGGTCGGGACGAAGGCCGAGCTGGCAGGACGTTACGGGCGCTGGCATGACGTGGGGATCGACGTGGTGAACCACTGCGTCAACGACATCCTGGTGGTCGGCGCCGAGCCGTTGTTCTTCCTCGACTACATAGCCACGTCGCGGCTGGTCCCCGAAGTGGCGGCGGACATCGTGGCGGGCATCGCCGAGGCCTGCCGCGAGGCGGGCTGTGCCCTGCTGGGCGGCGAGACCGCGGAGATGCCGGGTGTTTACCGGCCGGGCGCGGTGGACATCGCCGGAACGATCGTCGGGATGGCGGACCGCGACAACCTCTGGCCCCGTCTCGACGATATCGGGGAGGGGGACCTGGTGGTCGGCCTGCCGAGCAGCGGACCCCACACCAACGGCTACTCGCTGATCCGCCGCCTGCTCGACGGCCGGAACCCGGCGCCGGACCTGCTCGACAGGCTGCTCGCGCCCCACCGCAGCTACCTACCGATGGTGCGCTCCCTGCAAGCCGGGGGAGTGGCGCCGAAGGCGCTGGCGCACATAACGGGTGGCGGGTTGATCGACAACCTCCCCCGCGTCCTGCCCGCCGGCCTGGGGGCGACCGTAGACCTGGGATCGTGGGAGGTGCGGGAGCCCTTCGCCAGCCTCGTGGCCTGGAGCGGGATCGACGACGGCGAGGCGCTCCGGACCTGGAACATGGGTATCGGCATGGCCGTGGTGATCGACCGCGGCCTGGGTTCGCGCGCCGCCGAGCTGGGCTGCCTGGAGATCGGATCTGTCGGACCCGTCTCGGGCGGCGATGAGCGGGTGGTGTTCACCGGGTCGTGGCGGTGACCGCCCGGCTGGTGGTCCTGGCATCCGGATCGGGCACCAACCTCCAGGCACTGATCGATGCCGTGGAGGCGGGTCGGATTCGAGCCGAGCTGGCCAGGGTGATCGTCAACCGCAATGGAGCGCCGGCCCGCCGGCGGGCCCGCCGGGCCGGGATCCCGGAGGAATGCCGCCTGCTCGGGCCGTATCTCGAGAAGGCCCGCGATCGCGCGACTGCCCGCCGTCGCTACGACGCCGACCTGGCCGGAGCGGTGGCAGCCGAGCAGCCCGACCTGGTCGTGCTGGCCGGTTGGATGCACCTCCTGTCCTCGGCGTTCCTCGACCGGTTCCCGGAGCAAGTGGTCAACCTCCATCCGGCGCTACCCGGGGCGTTTCCCGGCGCCAACGCCATCGAGGACACCTGGACGGCATACCGGACCGGAGAGGCCGCCTCGGCGGGGGTGATGGTCCACTACGTGGTGGACGAGGGGGTGGACGACGGCCCGGTCATAGCCAGCGAGGAGGTACCGATCCTTCCCGACGACTCGATCCACACCCTCGAAGAACGGATCCATCGGGTGGAGCACCGGCTGCTGGTCGACACGGTGGCGACCCTGCTGGAAGGGCGCCGACCGCGCTGCACCTACTGAATCGGGGTCAGCATCCGGGCGTCGACCCTGGTGATGTAGTCCATGGGGTTGAACGACATCTCGTCGCGACGAGGATCGGCGTAGTAGCGCTTGTCGACTTCCTCGAAGGGCTCGTCGCCGTCGTGGTGGACGATCCACACGTACTGGTAGGACTCTTCTACGATCCATGGGCCGCTGCGCCGGAAGCCGTGGTCCAGGCGGATGGGTAGTAGCTCTTCGTCTACCTTGGCCGCGAACTCTTCCATCATTCCCGGCTTGATGTCATAGATGCGGAGCTGGGCGTTCACGCACCCATCGTACAGCACTGCTTTCGGTCCGTTCCGGGTGGTCGTGGTCGCGCGCCGGCGGAGCAGCCCTCAGGCGAGGATGCCGTAGCCTTCCTGCCTGGGCACCCGGTCCATGAGGCTTCTCATAGCCTCCTGGACGGTCTCACCCTGGTAGAGGATCCTCCCCACCGCCTCAGCGATCGGCATCTCCACGCCGTGCCGGGCTGCCAGTTGGAGGACCGCCTCGGTGGTCCGCACCGCCTCGGCGACCGTCTTCATCCCCGTGGTGATCTCGCCGATCTTGTGTCCCTGACCCAGCTGGTATCCCACCTGGTGGTTGCGGCTGCTCGGACTCCCGCAGGTCGCCATGAGATCACCCACGCCGGCGAGACCCCCGAAGGTGAGTGCCTCACCACCGAGAACTACGCCGAGGCGGGCCATCTCCGCCAGGCCGCGCGTCGCCAGGCCGGCCATGGTGTTCATGCCGAATCCCATACCGAGCGACACCCCGGCCGCCAGGGCGATGACGTTCTTGGTGGCGCCGGCCACCTCCACCCCGATCAGGTCCGGGTTGGTGTACACCCGGAACCGGGGCGTTCCCAGGATGGACTGGATCTCCCGGCCCACCGTCCGGTCGGGCATGGACAGGACCGTGGCGGCGGGCTGGCCCTGCATGATCTCTTCCGACAGGTTCGGGCCGGACAGGGCGCCCACCCGGTTCGGATCGTGACCGTCGAGCACGTCCAGGGTGACCTCGGACATTCGCAGGCCGGTGGACACCTCGATGCCCTTGGCAAGGCTGATCACCGGTATGGAGGTCGGGATGATGCCGCGCGCCTTCTCGAGGACGTCCCGGTAGCCGTGTGATGGCACCGCGACCAGCACGGCCGCCGCTCCGTTCACGGCCCGGGTGAGGCCGGTGGTGGCTGTGACCTGGTAGGGCAGGCGGACCCCGGGAAGGTACTCGGCGTTCTGCCGGTCGGTGTTGATGTCCATGGCCAACTCGGCCCGCCTGGTCCACAACCCCACTGAGGCGTTGGCGGACGCGAGCTTCGCTATGGCCGTTCCCCAAGATCCGGCCCCGATCACCGCTAAGCGCATGACTGACCATCGTAGATGGTTCTCCACCCGGTTGACGGCGCCAGCACCTCCGAACCCGAGCATTTTGTGGGTACCCTCAGCGCTTCATGACGAGCGCCGGCCTTCTCGGCTTTCCAAACGTCGGCAAGACCACGCTGTTCAACGCGCTGACCGGTCTTGAGGCGTTCACCGCGCCCCACCCCTACACCACCACCCAGCCAAGGATCGGCACGGTGCGGCTGCCGGACCGAGCCCTCGACCGGCTGGCGGCCCTGGAGGGGTCCCGCAAGGTCACCCATGCCGGTCTGGACCTGGTCGACCTACCGGCGGTCCGCCCCGGTGCGATCCGGGGGCTCGGCGCCGGGCGGGAGCCGGACCTGCTCCTGGCGGTGCTGCGGGCTCACGACTCGTCGGCGGTGCCGACCGACGAGCACGGAACCGATCCGGCCGGCCAGGCCGAAGACTTGCTGTTGGAAGTGGCCCTGTCGGACTTCGAGATGTTCGAACGCCGCAACGAGCGCCTCACGAAGGAAGCCGCCGCCGACCCGCGCCTGCGCCCGGTGGCCGAGGCGGTTACCAGGGCGGCCGAGCGGTTGGGGGAGGGGGTCCCGCTCCGGCGGTCGGACTGGTCCGACATCGAGGTCCGGGCCTTCCGCGACATGGCGCCGCTCAGCCTGCTGCCGTGCGTGTGGCTGGTCAATGTCGTCGAGGACGATGTCGGGAACGACAGGCTCGTCGAACAGGTTCGAGCGGTCGTGCCCTCCACGAATCCGGTGCTGGCGGTCTCGGCACTCATCGAGGAGGAGGTGGCCGGCCTCGACGCATCGCAGCGAGCCGAGGTCTACGAGGGGCTCGGCCTGGGGGAGGGCGCTCCGACCAGGGTCCTGCGGGCGGTCCAGGACGCCATGCGTTCGGTTACCTTCTACACGGTCAACCGCAGGGAGTCCCGGGCGTGGACGGTTCCCGAAGGGACCCCGGCGCGGGAGGCGGCGGGAAAGATCCATTCGGACATGGAGAGAGGTTTCATCCGGGCCGAGGTGGCCACGATCCCGGAGGTGATCGGATGCGGCGGCTGGGCGAAGGCCAGGGCAGGCAGCGCCGTGCGGGTCGAAGGCGGGGACTACCAGGTCCGGGACGGGGACGTGATGATGGTCCGGTTCTCCGTATGAGACCGGTCACGCGGCTTCGAACCGGGCCGGTAAGGCACCTGTGAACCGTCCTGCCCGTCCCTCCGTGGCGAGCACGTTGCTGCTGGCTCTCAGGGGCTACGCGATCGGCATGGCCGACCTGGTCCCGGGGGTGTCGGGGGGGACCGTGGCGCTGGTCTCCGGCATCTACCCGCGCCTGGTGTCCGCCGTCTACGCCGGCGCCAGCTCGGCCGGGAGAGTTCTCAAGGGCGACTTCAGGGGCGCCCGCCGCGCCGCGGGACGGGTCGACTGGTGGTTCCTGACCCCGGTCGTGCTGGGCGCGGCTCTCGCCGTGATCTCGCTGGCGCGGGTGGTGGAGGGGTTGCTACGCGACCATCCTGTCCGGACGGCCGCCGTCTTCTTCGGCCTCATCGCCGGATCCGTATGGGTGGCGTGGCGGATCATCCGCGAGCCCGGTGTCCGTCACGGCCTCGTGGCGGGACTCGTAGGCATCGGGTCGTTCGTCCTGTTCGGGTTGCGATCGTCGGTGGTCACCGATCCGGGCTGGTATGTCTTCGTGGGCGCCGGCGCCCTGGCCATCTGCGCGTTCATCCTGCCCGGTGTCAGCGGAGCGTTCATGCTGCTGGCGATAGGCATGTACCAGCACGTGCTGGCGATCGTCAACGACGCCCGCCTCGGTCACCTGGCGGCCTTCGCCATCGGAGCGGCCGTCGGCTTGGGCCTCTTCTCGCGGTTCCTCCACCGGCTGCTGGACCGTCACCACGATCTGGTGGTGGCCGCCATGATCGGCCTGATGCTCGGCTCGTTCCGTATCCTCTGGCCCTGGCCCGCCGGGCTCGGCGACGAGACCGGTGCCGGCGCCACCGTCCTGGGAGCGCCCGGCCCGGATCTGGCCGTGCCGGGAGTTTTGGCCGCCGCCGCTGCCCTCGTGGTGGTGGGTTTCAGCGCCTGGGTCCACCGGCGAGCCGGCTGACCGCCAGGCGGCAGTCGAAGTAACGGAGTCCGATCGGGACCTGAAACATAGCGAGTCGGTAATCCTCACGACCGCAGAGGCCGAGGCCGGGGCTTTCCATGTCAAGGCGTTACAGCGGTGAAGCCCCACATCCCCGGCCCTGCCAGGCCACACACCCGAGGCCCGCCGGGTTAGAGTCGGGGCAGGAGATACAAAGGGAGGACCATGCGACGCTTCGTCATCGAACGGGACATTCCTGACATCGGTTCGGCCGAGCGCGAGCAGTTGCGCGCCGCAGCCGAGCAGTCCAACTCGGTTCTACGAGCGATGCAGTCCGAGGGCAAGCCCATCCAGTGGGAGCACAGCTACGTGGCCGGCGAGAAGACCTTCTGCATCTACGTCTGCGACAGCCCGGATCTGATCGACGAGCACGCCGAACGCAGCGGGTTTCCGGCTACGGTCGTCACCGAGATCGGCAAGATCATCGACCCGACCACAGAGAAGAGCTAGTGGTCTGTCTGCGAAACAACCGGGTGCTCTGACGGCCATCGGTGTCCCGTCGCGGCGTTCCGCTTCCTCTACGTACCGCTGCGGGTACGCCTTCGTCAGCGGGCCTTGCGAGGAACACCGCTGCCTCGCCATACCACACCACCATTACACAGACAGACCACTAGTCGTCAGTCGTAGCACCGACTAGGACGCGACGCGCGGATCGCCCGGCTCAGGGAGACGAGATCTGGTCGTATGTCTCCGGTCGGCGGTCCCGGTAGAAGGCCCAGTGATGGCGCACCTCCTCGATCAGGTCGAGGTCCAGGTCGCGGACGACAACGTCGTCGGCGGTGTCGGAGCCCGTGCCGCCGATGATCTCCCCGCGGGGTGATGCGAAGTAGGAGCTCCCGTAATAGTCGGTGTCCTCCAGGTCCTCGCTTCCGACCCGGTTGATGGCGCCGACGAAGTACTCGTTGGCCACGGCTGCCGCCGGCTGTTCCAGCTCCCACAGGTACTTGGAGTGTCCGCGGGTGGTGGCTGAGGGGTTGAAGACGATCTTGGCGCCGGCCAGCCCCAGTTCTCGCCATCCTTCCGGGAAGTGGCGGTCGTAGCAGATGTACACCCCGACCTGGCCCACCGCGGTGTCGAACACCGGGAACCCGAGGTTGCCGGGACGGAAGTAGAACTTCTCCCAGAACCCCGCCACCTGCGGGATGTGGGTCTTGCGGTACTTGCCCAGGAAGGTGCCGTCAGAGTCGATGACCGCGGCGGTGTTGTAGTAGTGGCCGGTGTCCTCGACCTCGAAGATGGGCACGACCAGCACCATCCCGGTCTCCCTGGCGAGATCGATCATCTTGGTGACGGTGGGCCCGTCCGGGATCGGTTCCGCGGTGTCGAAGTGCTCGTTGCGCTGCTCGGTGCAGAAGTAGGGACCGCTGAAGATCTCCTGGAAGCAGAGGATCTGCGCGCCCTGGGCGGCGGCCTGGCGGGCGTACTCGATGTTCTTGGCGACCATCGATTCCTTGTCGCCTGTCCACTCGCTCTGAACGAGAGCAGCCCTCACTACGTTCGGCATCGCCTGGCCTCCCTTGCCACCTGAGGCATCCCCACGAAGGGGGAGTCTCATCCAAGTTTACAAACTGTAAAATGAGTGAGCCAAACAGAGGAGCACGGATGCCAAGACGGATCACGGTCGGAGCGGGCCAGATGGGGGCGATAGCCCGCGACGAGTCGAAGGACGAGGTTGTCGATCGGCTCATGGCGCTCCTCCATGAAGCAGGGGAACAGGGGGTGGACCTGCTGGTCTATCCGGAGCTGGCCATGACCACCTTCTTTCCCAGGTGGTTCGTGGAGGACCCCGCCGAGTTCGACCACTACTACCACCGGGAAATGCCCGACCGTCACACCAAGCCGCTGTTCGACGAGGCCCGGCGCCTCGGCATCGGTTTCGCCCTCGGCTACGCCGAACTCCACACCGACGAAGAGGGTGTCGAGCATCGTTACAACACCTACATCCTCGTGGAGCGGGACGGCTCGGTGGTGTCCAAGTTCCGCAAGATCCATATCCCTGGCCATGCCGACTACGAGCCGTCGCGCCCGTTCCAGCACGCCGAGCGCCACTACTTCGAGCCCGGCCCGCACGGTTTCGGCGCATGGCAGGCCTTCGAAGGCGTCGTGGGGATGGCCATCTGCAACGATCGCCGCTGGCCGGAGACCTACCGGGTACTGGGTTTGCAGGGGGCGGAGCTGATCCTCATCGGGTACAACACGCCCCTGTACTACTCTCCCGATCCCACCCAGAACGCCCTGTCAGGGTTCCACAACCACCTGGTCATGCAGGCCGGCGCCTACCAGAACGGCGCGTACGTAGTCGGGGTGGCCAAGGGGGGTTTCGAGGAGGGGGTGGAGAGCCTGTCCCAGAGCGTGATCATCGCCCCGTCGGGCCAGATCATCGCCCAGGCCATCACCCTGGAGGACGAGTTGATCACGGCCACCATCGATCTCGATTTCTGCGAGACATACAAGGGCACCCTGTTCAACTTCGACTACTACCGGATGCCCGAGCACTACGGCCTGGTGACCGAGCGGCGAGGCGCGGTCGCGCCCCCGGCCAACGACTGATGGATCACCTCGTCGGGGGCTCGGTCGACGAAGCCTGCAGCCAGTGGGGCTCCGAACTGGCGAGCCGTTCGTCCGATCCGGCCCGGCGCCGGAGAACGCGAAAACCGCTCCGGCCGCGCCGCCAGCCCTTACGGGCTGCCCACCCCCGCCACCACCGATCCAGGTCCGGCCGCGCCGGCGGGTGGGCGGAATCGAACTCTCTTCGAGAGTGGAAAATCGCCCTTCCTCGCAACGGAGACCCGTGTTGCTAATCCGTGTGGAGGCTTCACCCGTCCGGCGCAGTCCGGATGATCACCAGGTCCGGACCCGGTGATGTTTGTAGAGACATATTGGAATATGCCGATAATCGGCAGCAATTTCAACCCCTTATATTTCGCGTTCTCGACCCGGCGGCCTCCTCATGACCCCGCCGGTACCGGAGGCGTCTGAAGTGTTCCTGACCGGTCTGCGTTGCACCGTCTGCTCCGACACGTACCGGCCGGCGCCGGGTAGGTACGTATGCGACAGTTGCGGGGAGGTGGGCACTCTCGACGCCCGTTACGACTACGCAGCCATCGGCCGGGTGCTGAGCCCCGACAGCCTGGCGGCCGACCCGGAGCGATCCATCTGGCGCTACCGGCCGCTGCTTCCTGTCGGGTCCGGCGTGGCGGTCTCGGCCCTGGGAGTGGGGGGAACGCCGCTCATCGAGGCGGAGAGGCTGGCCGAACGCTGGGGAGTGCACCGGCTGTGGATCAAGGACGAGGGCCGCCAACCCACCGGCTCGCTCAAGGACCGGGCCTCGGCGGTGGCGCTGGCCAGGGCGGCCCAAGAGGGGGCCGAGACGGTGACCACCGCCTCCACGGGTAACGCCGCCGCCGCACTCGCGGGTCTGGCGGCCGGGACCGGCCAGACCGCGGTCATCTTCGTCCCGGAGACGGCGCCCGAGGCGAAGGTGGCCCAGTTGCTGGCCTACGGGGCCTTCGTGATGCTGGTCGAAGGCACCTACGACGACGCGGTCCGGCTGTGCCAGGAGACGGTCGACCGCTTCGGCTGGTACAACCGCAACACCGGTATCAATCCCTACGTGGGGGAGGGCAAGAAGACGGTCGCCCTGGAGATCGCCGAGCAGTTGGGCTGGGAGGCGCCCGATGCGGTGTTCGTGAGCGTGGGGGACGGGTCGATCATCGGAGGGGTGCACAAGGGCCTCAAGGATGCTCTGGAACTGGGGTGGATCGACCGCATGCCCCGCATCTACGGGGTGCAGGCCGCCGGCAGCTCCTACATGGTGGACGCCTGGCGGAACGGAGAGGACCTGATCACGAAACCGCCGGTCAGCGCCCGCACCGCCGCCGACTCGATCAGCGCCGACCTGCCCCGGGATCGGGTAAAGGCGATGGCAGCGGTGGTTGACACCGGCGGCGGCTGGGTGTCGGTCGATGACGATGCCATCCTGGAGATGATCCCGACGGTGTCGGCCGATTCCGGCATCTTCCCGGAGCCGGCCGCGGCCGCCGCCTTCGCCGGGCTGGCCGAGGTGGTGGCGGGAACGCAGGAGGGCGTCCCGCCGGTGGGAACCTCCGACCGGGTGGTGGTCATCTCCACCGGATCGGGGTTGAAGGACATCCGCGGGGTCATGCGCGGGATCGACCGGACCGGCGCCGTGCCGCTCCCGGTGCGGCGGGGTCCGGACGGGCTCGACCCGGACGAGATTGCCGCCAGAATGGAACAGTGGCTCGAGAACCTAAGGAAGCAGGCATGATCGATCTGACAGTTGATGAGGCCACCCTCGAGGTGGTGGCCGTCCACACCCGGGACCGCGGGGTGCGCGTACCCACCCTCGCGCAGATGCGGGATCCGGGTCTGATCCCCTCCGACGTCCGTGAGGGGCTCGAGGACATCGGGCTGTGGGATCTCCACCCGCTCAACCTCTTCCGGATCACCTGGCACAACCAGCCCGTCTCCCGCGGGGGAGGCTTCGGCGGGGTCAACTACGTGGAGTGGCCCTCCGAGCTGACCGGAGTGGACGCCCGGATCATCTCCCTGATCGGCAAGTGGTTCCCCACCGGTGCGCACAAGGTGGGTGCCGCTTTCGGCTGCCTGGTTCCCCGCCTGGTCACCGGACAGTTCGACCCCGGATCCCAGAAGGCGGTCTGGCCGTCCACCGGGAACTACTGCCGGGGAGGCGCCTACGACTCCAACCTCCTGGGCTGCGAGTCGATCGCCATCCTCCCGGAGGGCATGAGCCGGGAGCGCTTCGAGTGGCTGCAGACGGTCGCGGGGGAGATCATCAAGACCCCCGGTTCCGAGTCGAACGTCAAGGAGATCTTCGACAAGTGCAACGAGTTGGCCGCGTCGGGCGAGGACCTGGTGATCTTCAACCAGTTCGACGAGTTCGGCAACTACCTGTGGCACGTGTCGGTGACCGGCCCCGCCGTGGAGGAGGTGCTGGCCGAGGTGATGGGGGAGGGGGACCGGTACCGCGGCTTCGCGGTGACCACCGGCTCGGCGGGGACCATCGCCGCCGGCGACTACCTCAAGCAACGCTTCCCCGGCTCGGTCATCGCCGGTGGGGAGGCCATCCAGTGCCCGACCATGCTGCTCAACGGCTTCGGGGAGCACCGGATCGAGGGCATCGGTGACAAGCACATCCCCTGGGTCCACAACGTCAAGAACACCGACTTCGCCATCGGACTGGACGACGAGGCCGCCATGTCGCTGACCCGCCTGTTCAACGAGGCGGCAGGCCAGGAGTACCTGGTGTCCCGAGGAGTCGATCCCGACGTCATCGAAGGCCTCCCCCTGCTCGGCATCTCCGGCGCCGCCAACCTGCTGTCCGCCATCAAGCTGGCCAAGTACTACGAGATGACCGGCCGGGACATCGTGGTGACGATCGCAACCGACTCGATGGACATGTACCGGAGCCGGCTCCACGAGTTGAGCGAGGACCGGGGCACGTTCACCACGCACGACGCGGTGGCCGCCTACCACCGGCACCTGTTGGGGACGTCCACGGAGCACGTCCACGAGCTCGGCTACTACGACCGCAAGCGCATCCACAACCTCAAGTACTACACCTGGGTGGAGCAGCAGGGCAAGACCTACGAGGAGATCCAGGCCCAGTGGTACGACGACCACTACTGGACCGGCATCCAGGCCCTCGCCGACCCCATCGACCGACTGATTGCGGAGTTCAACTCGCTGACCGGCCTGGGCTGATGTCGGGCGGCAGGTTCGAGCTGATCGGTTGGTGCCTGTTCACCGTATCCAGTGTGATGTTCCTCATCGCCGCTCTCCGGGCTGGTGACGCCCTGCTGCTGTGGGGCTCGATCACCTGGCTGGTCGGCGTGGGCTTCTTCCTCGCCGGCGTCAGGGGTCGCCGATAACGGTGCGGTGTCGCCGACGCTGGCAGCCGACATGGTTGACTTGCCCAATACCCACCACTAGCTTGCCGATATCAGGATCTGCACAATGAGATAGTGGCATCTCATTGTTCATATCAGAGACCATTGGAGGACAGGATGCGGAGTTTCACCATGTCCACCACACAACGCAATCAGGTGACGATACCCGGTGAGGTACGACACCATCTCGGCATCGAGCCGCGGGACAAGGTCTCGTTCACTATCGAAGACAACGGTGCCGTCCGGCTGCGCAAGGCGCCGTTCACGCTGGAGACGGCATACGGGTCGGTGAAGGCCCTGGATGACCATGGGGGCCTCGAGGACATCATCCGGATGGCCAAGGAAGAGAAGGCGGCCGATCTGGTCAACGAGATGAACGGGTTGTGAGGTACCTGGACACCAACATCATCATCCGGTATCTGACTAGGGACGACGAGACGAGGGCGGCCGCCTGCTACCGGCTGTTCGAACCGGTGAGCAAGGGACGTGAGGAACTGACCACCTCGGTGGCCACCATCGCCGAGGCCACCTACGTGCTGTCGTCCCAGCGTGGCCCGTACCGGCTGCAGCCGGACGAGATCGCGGCGAGGCTCCATCCCATCGTGTCGCTACGAGGCCTGGTGATGTCTGACAAGCGGGTGTGCATCCGAGCCCTGGACCTGTATGCCCAGTACCCGTTCCTCGACTTCGCAGACGCACTAGGGGTGGCCCAAATGGAGGCCAAAGGGATCACCGAGATTCTCAGCTACGACACGGACCTCGACCGGCTTCCGGGAATAGCACGAGTCGAGCCTTGAGGGCACTCCGACATCCATGGACCGTATCCGCGTGAGCAACCAGCCTCTCCGTCGGGCAAGGGAGTCGGCAGCTCGGGCTTCTTGTAGCACATATGTGCTACATTCGCGGCCATGAGCACTACAACCGTCCGCCTCAACGCAGACGACAGGGAGATACTCGACGGGTTGGCGCCGCTGTTCGGAGGCAGATCTAACGCTATCCGCCAAGCGCTACGGTCGCTGGCGGCTGACCGGAAGCGACACCTTGCCCTCGAGTCTTTCCTCGACGCCTGGAACACCGAGGCCGGTCCGGTGGACGAGGAAGCGGTAGCGGCAATGGCGCGGCGCTACGGGCTGTGATCCTCGACGCCGGGGTGTTGATCTCGGTCGACCGCGGCGATGAATCCGCCCGCGCCTTTCTCACCGCTGCCGCGCGCTCGGGTACACGGCTGCATACGACCCATCCTGTGGTAGCCCAGGTGTGGCGGGACGGTTCTCGGCAAGCCCGCCTGGCCGCCTTTCTCAAGACGGTCACGGTACATTCACTCGATGACGGTCCGTCGGTCGGCCGGCTCCTGGCTGTCTCTCAATCGTCGGATGTCGTAGACGGCCATCTCGTCCACCTGGCCCTCCGCCTGGGCGACGACGTTCTGACCGGCGATCCGGATGATCTCACCGAGCTTGCGACCGCGCTAGGTCCCGCCGGTCCGAGGGTTTATCGCTGGCCTTAGACCGCGGGCTCCTATCACGGAGTCGGGCGCAGATTCCCGGACCTGGGTCCGGATGTGTGGCGCCGGTGGCTTCCGCGATGTCCGGCCTTGAGGACGCATCGGGCCTTGGCGCGGGGCATCCACTCGGAGCAAGCCGGTGTGACTGCCAACTGTGACAGGGGGATGGTGAGGGTGGGGGTGTGGCCGGTGACGGCGAACGCCTGCGCTCGCTCCCGGGCCTCGCGGTCTCGGATCATGACCTCCAGGTCGCGCTCTTCGATGGCGCGGTATCTGATGGCGGCGCCCGCAAACGAGACGCGCCCTCGTCCGGTCTCAAGGATCGCTCCCTGGTCGAGCAGGCGCTTCTTGTAGGCGGATGTGTTGGGCGCTGCCGTTCCGAGGCGGAGTCCGATATCTCTCAGTCGGGAGGGGCCGTCGTCCTCGAGCATCGCGAACAGGAAGAGCTTGTCGGTGGGGGACAGGCGGCTCCAGATCGGGCCGGTCACATGGTGCGCTACGTCTTCGTCCATCAGCGTGACGGCCCGGGCCACGTGGTCATCGGTTATATCAGCGGGCGGGGGGCCGGCGAGTTCCCACATGTGATAGCCGATCGACTGGATGGCGTAACCCATACCACGGGTAGCGGCGCCGGCCCTACGGAGCAGTTGGAGGTCTATGGTGCCGCCGTGGGCCGCTATCGGCCCTTCGATTGCCCCCATGGCGTCGTGGATGGTGATGTTGCCGACACGTTCCCGGCTGCACCGGTGGAAGAACGTGAATCCCTCGTTCGCCAGGAGCGTGTAGTCGATGTGGGGGAGGCCGATGCCGATGAACGCGAGCGGCTTGCGATCGACCTTGGTGATCTGCTGGAGCGCTCCGGCAATCCGGCTGGCCTCCGGCGCGGTCAGGTTGTGGAACTCGTCTATGACGAGCAGGACGCCGGCGCCGCCGCTCTCGACAGTGCACCGACGAGCGTGTCGAGTTGCTTCCGGTAGGTGGGCCGGCGGGCGGAGGTGTTCTCCCAGGTGGCGCCGCCACCGACCATCGGCAACGACGCCCCGGTCAGCCTCCGTCTTCGCGGAGGGTCGATGTCGTCAAGGCGCTCGTATACCTGCTCCGTTATGGCGGCGACGGCGCCCTCCTCGGGCTGCGGCGCGAGGGGCGCGTCGATTCTGATGACTCGCCAGCCCGCGGCGGAGGCTTCGTCGGCGATCGCCGAGGCCATGGTGGTCTTTCCGACCCCGCGCGGTCCGAGCATCAGCGTGGTGAACTCTTTCCTGGCGGGGCCGGCGGCGAGCACTCGGGCCATCCGTCCGATGGCCTCGTCGCGTCCCGCCAGTACGGGCGGTAGCCGGCCGAAGTCCGGGGTGAACGGATTCTGCAGGTCTGTCTCGGGTGCCATTCACTAGCCTTGTCGCTATTTTGCCGCAGCAATTTATAGGATTATAAGTCACGGATCGGACCCCAGTCGGGTCATCTCTTCAGATAGTCAATGATCTGACTAACCGTGGAGAACCGTCGAAACCTGACCGATCAGCAGGTCGTGGTTGGCAACGGTGGGGTTGCTAGATGGACTCCAGGAAGGCGAAGAAGATCTCCGCCCAGCGTTCGGCGGCGTCGATGTGGGGGCCGTGGCCGGAGCCTTCCAGCATCTCCATCTCGACCCGTCCTCCGTTGGCGGCGTAGCGTTCCAGCACGTCCC
>JAPPGV010000046.1 GCA_028821235.1 bacterium | reverse complement strand
CGACGATGAGGATTATCGGGCCGCAGGCCACTCCTTCTACACCGTGGAGACCCACGTCAACTACCTGCGGGAGGTGGCGGGCGACGACTCCCTACGCTTCACGACCCTGGTGGTCGGCCTCGACGACAAGCGGCTCCACATCTATCACGAGATGTTCGACGATGCGACCGGAGACCTGGTGGCCACAACGGAGCAGATGCTGTTGCATATGGACACCGCGGCGGGGCGCCCTGCTCCGGTCCGCGGGCGGCCGGCCCGGGCGTTGCAAGCGATCCGCCGCGCCCACGCCGCCCCGGAGAAACCCAGGTACCTGGGCCGGGTGATGAAGACCAGGGAAACGAGCTGATGGACTTCGAACTCACCGGCGAGCAACGCCTCATAATCGATGTCGCCCGCGACTTCACCCGCAAGGAATTGTTCCCCTACGAGGAGGAGGTGGAGCGCTCCGGCCGGGTGCGCCAGGAACTGGTAGACCAGATCCGGTCGCGTTCTATCGCTGCCGGCATCTACGCCGCCAACATGCCCGAGGAGTACGGCGGGGCCGGGCTGGACCCGCTCACGCTGGCACTGGTGGAGCGGGAGCTGGGAGCCGCCTCCTACGCCCTCCAGTACATCGTGGCCCGACCCTCCAACATCCTGCAGGCCTGCCGGGACGAACAGATCGACCGGTACCTCCTCCCCACGGTTCGAGGGGACCGGGTCGAATGCCTGGCGATGAGCGAGCCCGACGCCGGCTCCGATCTGAGAGGCATGCGTTGCTCGGCGGTCCGGGACGGCGACGGCTATCTGATCAACGGCACCAAGCACTTCATCAGCCACGCCGACCTGGCCGACTACGTCATCCTGTTCGCCGCCACCGGCGAGGAACCAGGCCCCCGAGGTCCCCGGAAGATGATCACCGCCTTCCTGGTCGACATGGGCACTCCCGGATTCGAGGTGCGGCCCGGATACCAAGCGGTCTCCAACCGTGGATACCACAACTTCGTCCTCCAGTTCGACGACTGCCGCGTGCCCGCGTCCGCCATCCTCGGAGAGGAGCACCAGGGATTCCGGGTAGCCAACGAGTGGCTGGGATCGACCCGCCTACAGGTCGCGGCGGTGTGTCTGGGAAGGGCGCGGCGCGCCATCGACCTGGCCACCCGATGGGCGGCCGAGCGCACCCAGTTCGGCCGGCAGATCGGCAAGTTCCAGGGGGTGTCGTTCAAGCTGGCCGACATGCAGACGCGCTACGAGGCCGCCGAGCTGCTCACCCTCCGGGCAGCCTGGAAGGACGGTCAGGGCTCCATGACGGACACGGATGCGGCCATGGCCAAGGTCTTCGCCAGCGAGATGTGCCAGTTCGTCACCGATGAGGCCATCCAGATCTTCGGGGGCATGGGCCTGATGGATGAGCTCCCGCTGGAACGATTGTGGCGGGACACCCGGGTGGACCGTATCTGGGACGGGACCTCCGAGATCCAGCGCCACATCATCTCCCGGGCCATGCTCCGACCCTTGGGCGGGTAGCCCGACGTGCCGGTTCGGGACCTGGACCGCCTCCTGCGTCCCCGGACGGTGGCGGTGATCGGCGGCGACCCGGCCGAACGAGCCATCCGCCAGTCGGACCGGCTCGGCTTCGAGGGAGAGATCTGGCCGGTCCATCCCACCCGCTCCACGATGGCCGGGCGCCGTGCCTACCCGTCGCTCGACGACCTGCCGGGAGTGCCGGACGCCGCCTTCGTGGCCGTGAACCGCCGGCTCACGGTCGAGATTGTCCGGCAACTGGCGGGAATGGGTTGCGGCGGGGCGGTGCTCTACGCCTCCGGATTCGCCGAGGCCGGCGAGGAGGGCGCCGAGTTACAGCAACGGCTGGTGACCGGGCACTTGATGCCGCTGGTCGGACCAAACTGCTACGGGACCATCAACGCGGTCTCAGGCGCCGCCCTATGGCCCGACGTACAGGGCTGCCGGCGGGTACGGAGCGGCCCCGCCCTGATCAGCCAGTCGGGCAACATCTCCCTCAACCTCACCATGAACCGGCGCGGGATCGATTTCAGCTACGTGATCTCGCTGGGCAACCAGTCCTCGGTCACCACCGAGGACTGCCTGCAGCATCTCGCAGCCCGGTCCGAGGTGACCGCGGTCGGTATCCACGCCGAGTCGATCCTCGATCCGATCGCCTTCGGTCGCGCGGCGCTGGCCTGCCGGGACACCGGCACGCCGGTGGTGGTGCTCAAGACCGGACGGTCGGAGGGAGCCGAGCGCATCACCTCATCGCACACCGCGGCGCTGGCCGCCCCGGCCGCCGCCTACGACGCCCTATTCGAGCGCTACGGGGTGACGACGGTGGAGTCCATCCCGGACTTCATGACCACGCTGGGATTGCTGGACACGGTCGGGCCGATCCCCGGCAACCGGCTGGTCTCCCTCTCGTGTTCCGGAGGCGAGGCGGCGCTGGTGGCCGATCGGTCGGTTCGCTATCAGGTCACCTTCCCTGCCTTCGGCCCCGAGCACCGGGACCGGATCGCGGCCACCCTGCCGCAGCTGGTGGCCATCACCAACCCGCTCGATTACCACACCTTCATCTGGGGTGATGAGCCGGCCCTGGAACGATGCTTCACCGAGGTGGTGTCGGGGCCGTTCGACGCCGCCATGCTGATCATCGACTGGCCGTCGGACGGGAACGACGACACGGAGTGGTGGCCCGCGCTGCGGGCGTTCGCCACCGCCGCCAACCGAGCGGGTCGAGCCGGCGTGATCGTGTCGGGGCTCCCGGAGAGCCTTCCCGGCACCGTCCGGAATTTCGCAACGGAGCGGAGTCTCGGCATGGCCTGGTCGATCGATGAAGCCCTGGCCGGATTGGCAGCAGCGGCTTCGAGGGGCCGATGGCTCGAGGATCCGCCCCCGTCGCTCCACATTCCCGCCGGGACCTGGACCGGCCCTGTCCTGGCCCTGGACGAACCGGCCGCCAAGTCGATCCTCTCGAGCGCGGGAGTACAGGTACCCGACGGCGTCGTCGTTGACGCCTGCTCAGACGGCATCCCGGCACGGTTGCCACGTCACCTGTCCTTCCCGCTGGTGGCGAAGACCGTCGGCCCGGCCCACAAGTCGCGAACCGGCGGGGTGGTAACCGGGATAGCTGACCTGGAACAACTCGGGGCAGCGATCGAGCGCCTGGGACGTGATAGCAGTCAAGTGCTGATCGAGGAGCAGGTGACGAGCGCCGTTGCCGAACTGCTGGTGTCGGTCACCCGGCAGCCGCCGATCGGTCTGGTCGTGACGCTCGGAGCAGGCGGGACCCTGGTGGAATGGCTGGCCGACACCACCAACCTGCTGGCGCCCGTCACCCGGCCCGGACTGCGACGAGCGCTCCGCCGGCTCCGTATCGGGCGCCTGCTCGAGCACCAGTTGCCCGGACTCGTCGCCGACCCCGAACCGATATGGGAGATCATCGACCGGTTAACCACCCTGCTATCTCACCGCCCCGGCATCGTCGAGGTGGAGATAAACCCCCTCATCCTCACCGAGGAAGCACTCTGGGCGGTCGACGCGCTGATCTCCACCGACCCGGAAGACGGGTCCTGCTCCTAGCGTCCTCTTCCGACGGAAGAACGCGAAAAACGCGCCGGGCGGACTCCGCCCGCCGGTCCCTCCCCCACCGCCGCCACCTTGGTGTCGGGCGCGTCCGTCCTACCCCTTGGCGGGGTTGCCCGACGATATGTTCCCTCCAGCGGCCCGGTCGACATCAAACCGCTATAAGTGCTTACGGTGTTCAATACCATATAGCAGGGGTGTGACAGGAACAGCCCGCTCATGAGAGCAACAGAACCGTGGGGGCTCTGGGAGTCCTGGCTCAGCCTTCCTCGTCCTGGGCGGCGAAGATCGAGTCGTACCCGCCCGACCAGTCTGGGGGGATCAGGCAGGGCCGGGGGTCGTGATGGGCCCACCGGGCGGGCTGCCCGCGAATCACCTTGCCGGTGTTGCGGGTCGGTTGTGGGTGGGCCGTGTAGGGGAAGGCGTCGGCGGAGGCATAGGCGTTGAGCAGCAGGGGCCGGCCACTCGGCCTGGAGGTGGGCGGCGAGCCGTGGACCGTCCGGCAGTTGTGCGCGGTGATCGAGCCGGCCGGACCGGTTAGGTACTCGACCCGTCCGACATCGACGGTCGCCGAATCTTCCGCGGACAGGCATCCGATCCAGGTTCCCTCCTCGTCGTACTGATCGAACAGGGGGCCGTCGTGGCTGCCCGGTATCACCATCAGCGGACCGTCATCCATGCCGGTGTCGGCCAGGTACGTGCCGATCGTCAGCGGGCTGTAGTTGGTGTGCGGGTAGAACTGGATGT
>JAPPGV010000045.1 GCA_028821235.1 bacterium | reverse complement strand
TACCCTGAGAATCGCCTAACCGAAAACTGTCCACAAAACCGGGGCAACTCCACTTGGGCGATCGTGAAGATCTTCCTAAATGTGCCCATCGAAGCCACGGACCAAGGCGACTTCTCAATAGGTTCCGACGGAACGGTCCGGTTCGACAAAACGCCGGACCACGCCGATCCCCATGACTACAACCAGAACAACATCTACAAGATCAGGCTGACGGCCACCACCGCCGACGGCCCGCCGGCCACCGACGCCAACGGCCGGGAGTGCATCAACCCAGAGGAATGCACCCACATCTTCGTGACGGTGGGTGTCACACCCACGGCGCCGCGGCCCCAGGCCCCGCCTCCCAACTTTGGCGGCGGTGGTGGGGGCAGCTTTGGGGGCAGCAGCGGCGGCGGCGGCGGCGGAGGCGGCGGTGGAGGGGGTGGTCCCCTCGGTCCGGTGCTGGTGGGCGGGTTCACCGACGTTCTTGCCGATGCGTACTACGCGCTACCGGTGGTGACGCTTTCGGGGCGCGGGGTGTTCGCCCGCACCGGGTGCGGCCCGCTGAGTTTCTGCCCGGGGGATCGGATCGACCGCAAGACGATGGCGGTGTGGATGGTGCGGGTCCTCGACGGCAGGAACCCGCAGCCGGTGACAGAGTCGAGGTTTGTCGATGTGGAACCGTCATCGTTCCACGCCAGGTTCATCGAGCGCCTGGCCGAGATGGAGATCACCAGCGGTTGTGGTGATGGGCGGTTCTGTCCCGACCGTACGGTGACCCGGGCACAGGCGGCGGTGCTCCTGGTTAAGGCCTACGGGTTGGCCGCCGGTCCGGATCCGGACTTCGCCGATGTTCCCGCCGCCGCGTGGTATGCCGACCCTGTGGCCCGCCTGGCCGCTTCCGGGATAACGGCCGGCTGTGGCAACTCTCGGTTCTGCCCCGGAAGCACGGTGACCCGGGCCCAGATGGTGACGTTTCTCTACCGAGCCCAGAACCTGCGGGCAGCACCTTCCCCGCCGACTCCGGTCCTGGTGGGCGGGTTCACCGACGTTGCTACCGGTGCGTACTACACCCAGCCGGTGGTGACCCTTTCGGGCCGTGGGGTGTTCGCCCGCACCGAATGCGCCCCGCAGGGCTTCTGTCCCGGGGATCCGATCGATCGCAAGACCATGGCCGTGTGGATGGTGCGGCTCCTCGAAGGTAGGGATCCGTCGGCTGTGCCGGCGTCTATGTTCGAAGATGTGGACCCGTCAGGGTTCTACGCGCCGTTCATCGAGCGCCTGGCCGAGTTGGAGGTCACCAGCGGTTGTGGTGATGGGCGGTTCTGTCCCGACCGTACGGTGACCCGCGCACAGATGGCGGTGCTCCTTGCTCGGGCCTACGAGTTGGCAGAGGGCCCGGATCCGGGTTTCGCGGATGTGCGCGCCGGCGCGTGGTACGCCGACCGGGTCGCCCGTCTGGCCGCTTCCGGGATAACGTCCGGCTGCGGCTCCGGTCCGCCTCGTTTCTGCCCTGACGACAAGGTGACCCGGGCCCAGATGGCCACCTTCCTCTACCGAGCCGAAACCCGCCCCACCCCGTCCTGATTCCTGGTTTCTAGTTCCTAGTCTCTAGTTGCTGGTTATTGGCTCTGAGTAACTCATGGTTTCAATAGATTTACAATGTCAGCCGAGCACCACGGGTCAGGATCCCTTTTACCTCGATCTCTGGTCGGAACGAAACGGGGATTACGTACCTAGCTAGGTGAGCGCAGGACCCACTCCTTCACGCCATTCCCCACACCAGTCGTTTTGGCGTGTCCAAGGGTAGATCGGGTGTAGTTCTTTGTTTGGGTCTGGCTCCAAATCCGAATGTAGGTTCAGCTCATCATCCAGGTACGTGGTCTTGGGTGGGTACCGACGACACAGACCAGTCGGAAGGTCTTGGGGCAGCCAGTACCGACAACTATTACAGCTAGGTGGTGGTTGAGTACTCATGTCTGGAGCATATCACGACAGCCCCCATACATGGTACAATGCCTCCAGCAGATGAGCGGGAGTCCTAGACGTTGAGTCCGGGACTCCCGCTCTTCGTTTTGGAGGGTTGCCCACAGGTGTGGGACGAGGCTTAGGAAAGTCCCGACAGGACGGGGAAGGGGGTGCTGCTAGGTGTTGCTTGGCACGGCCAAGGGTACCGGAACCAGATTCTTGCAGAAAGTCTTGAAGATCGCGAAAAAGTCAATCTGTTTAAATGTTGTGACGCTATACTTATAGAGTTATAAGGGAAGAGGCCCCGGAGCGTGGCCCCAAAGTGGTAGATGTCCCACTGGCTGTGGGGTCGCCACCCTGAGGACGCTGCTCCGAGGCCCCTTGGTGTGCCGTCGCACGTCCCCACTGTACCACGCCATCTCCGATTTGCGGCACCTCGGCTGCTCCCCTAATTACCTACGTAGCCCCCAACGAAACTGGTCTCTCACCGATATCAAAGTGGTCCTGGGTGTCGTGCTGAGGGAGGCGTTTCCTCACGTACGGCCTCCGGCAGCCGAAGAGTGGCCCGACTAGCCTCACCCTTGTGTGTTAACTCAAGGGGAGGAGACACGGTGACTCGGAAGCGGGTGTCGATTGCCATCGGTGTGGTGGCCGTTGTGTTGGGGATTGTGTTCGCAGTGAACGGCGAAGACGGGCTAATGCTCCTGATGGTCGGGGTAGCGTTGGTCGGGTTCGGCGTGAGTGGCTGGAGCAGCACCGACAACTAGCCCCTGGTGTCCAATAGTGACACCCCCCCCAACAGCAACCAGGAACCCGCCCAACGCCGGATAGTTCCGATCCCGAATGGGTCACGGTCTACCGGTATCCCATCGCGTGGATGGTCGGTGGGTTCCTGTCATCAACGGGATTGTGGATGGGCACCGTATCGAGGGCAGACCCCGCTACCGGCTGGCCGTCGTCGGGCTCGTTCTCTCCGCTGGCTCGTTCATGGTGAGGCTGGCTCGGATTCGGCTGTCTGGTTGCCTGTTTAACCGCGAGATGGATTGAACTTACGATTTACTATTGACGATTACAACTAGCAACTAGCAACTAGATATACCCGTGGCGCTCGAGGCCGGCGAGCGGCGACTCGCCCTCCCGCATCTCAGCCCGGACCATCTCCTCGGCGCCGACGATCTCCTCCGAACGGATCAGCACCTGCTCGGCGTCATCGCGGGGGATCACCAGGATGCCGTCGAACTCGGCCAGGATCACGTCACCCGGGTGGACGGTGACCTCGCCGATGGTGACCGGCACCTGGGAGGCGACCATCTCCCAGCGGCCGATGGCGTTGAGCGGCGACAGGTCCCGGTAGAACACCTGAAACCCGATGTCCCGGATCCCCTCGATGTCCCGCAGGTTGCCGTCCAGGATGGCGCCCACGCAGCCGTGCTGCCGGGCCGAGTTGCAGCAGAGCTCGCCCAGGTGCCCCACGTGCGTGTCCGGGCTGACCGACACCAGCACGCTGTCGGGAGTGAGGTTCTCGAACACCTGCAGGTAGGAGGTGATCCGCTCGATGCCGGGCTCGCGCCCGATGCGCGGCTCGATGGGCGCTCCCTGGACCGTGTGCGCCAGCCCGGCGATGCGTTGCTCGGGGAAGAGCGGCCGCAGGTAGCTGGGCAGGACCTGTTCGGGAAGCCCCATCCAGTAGAGGGCGTCGCAAACGGCCGGCACGTACAGCCTCCGGTAGCGGGCGCAGAGTTCGGCAGGTGGAATGCTCATTGTGACCCTCCCAGGTATCGGAGCGCGGCCAGGGCGTAGATTTCCGCCGCCTGCGCCACGCTGCCGGCGGACAGGTACTCGTTGGGACTGTGGGCGCGAGGCAGCATGCCCGGTCCGAAGGCCGCCACGCAGGGGATCCCCGCGGTCAGCTGGAAATGGGGCGCGTCGG
>JAPPGV010000044.1 GCA_028821235.1 bacterium | reverse complement strand
GGGGGTGGGGAATTTCAGTGATCAACTCCGGGGATTTTCAATGACCATCAACACCTCCTCGGTCGCGTCCGCAAAGGTGGGCACACGGCTGCCACGGGGGTCGAGGCCAGCTTCGATCGTGCGCCGGTTCGCGACGGCCTTTTGGCGGGCTTCGGCCAACGTGACTATCGGATAGGCGCCTAGGCCGATGTTGGTGACCCGCCCATGGAAACGGACCCGCTGGCTCCACGACTTGGATAGGCGACCGTTCGCGGTTGGCTTCACCAGCAGACTGAGCCCGTAGCCGCCGCGTCCGTCGCCGTAACGGCCCGGTCTGCTGACGGTGCGCACAAACGCGGCTGATAAGATCCGTGGACGCTTCACCCGCCTTCTCCCCCCGTTCCGGTTATCACCTGTAGTTATCACTTTATCCGTGGGACTAGACGATACCCCCTGGAACGACAAGACGCAAGAAACATCCCACAACCAGGTAGTTCAGAAGACCACTGGAATGTTCAGAAACCATCCGAGACCAACAAACGGCGGTCACTCCCTCCGCAGTCTCCAGCCACCGACTGCGATAACGATGTCGGAGCCTCCTTCCTGGTTGGCGCCGAAGGGCCCGGGTTCTCGACGCGCGCTATGCGGTCAACATCTATTGACGATAAGGCATTGTCCGGATAGTATTGGCGCCGTGGACATCGAAGCGAGCGCCCGCAAGCATGGTGTCCAAGATGAGGAAATGTTGCATGCACTACGACATCACTGGCGAGCATACGAAACCGACGACCCTGCAGTGACGATGTTCATAGGTCCTTCTACCACGGCAGAACCGTTGGAGGTCGGCGTCGTTTCGGATGATGCAGGGACAGCGATCATCCACGCCATGAGGGCTCGTAAGAAGTTCTTGAAGGGTTGGTGGATCGAATGAGCAGGACAAGGGCAGAACAGGCAAAGGCACTGGAGGAGTGGGCTGATCGCGTTGACGCATCAGAACTCAGACAGGCTGATACCGAGACGCTGCGGGAGATCGCCGCACTAGCCAAGCGTCGCGCCGAGGTGGACGAAGACCTGACCGCAGCAATCCGCTCGGCCAGGCGCGCTCATCGCAGTTGGTCAGAGATCGGGGCGATGCTCGGGGTTTCGAAGCAAGCCGCTCACCGCAAGTACGCTCCGAGGATCTCGACATAGCGCTCGGAGTCGACGGCAACTGGCGATAGGCGGGCGAGGCGTGCTCGCTACGACCGGTGTACCGGCGGCGCTACCACGTCGGATACGGCTTCGGTCGCCGCTTCTTCGAAATACTTGTCCGTGTACACGCCATGGATGGGTACGTGGAAGCGTCGGGTCTCCACGTGGAAATGTACGCCCAGGATCAGGTCCAGGACGCTGCCGGTGCAGACTCCGTCGGTCCGCTCGCACCACGACCCTATCCGGGACTCGATATCGGACGGTGCGTAGGGTGTGTGAGGGCCGATCCTGAGGAACGTCAACCCATCGAGGTTCAGGAGCCCGTTGCTGGTCGAGCATCGGACGGTTCCACGCCTCCAGGGTGACACAGTTCCCACGATTCCCTGCCGGCAGTTCTCGATCGACTCTGTGCTTTCCCCCTCAGGGAGATGGAGGGTCGGGTCGCTGAAGAGGGCGACGTGGGCGATCCGATCCCTTGTTGCCCTGCCGAGCAGGAACATGCTCCGTCTGATGACCTGGGCACCCTGGGAGAACCCGCCGACCAGGAATACCTCGTCAGGGCACGCGGTCCCTCGATCCTCGAGGTACGCGGTGAACTCGCCGATGCCCTCGATGACGGAGTTGCGGTATTCCAATGCCCCCAGACCGTCGATCTCAAGGAGATCGCTTCCCGAGGGCGGCCGGCTTGCGTCCTGGCGGGAGATCCGCCTGATCAGGGACACGATGACCCTGATGACGTTGGTGCGGTACAGGTCGAGGATCGCTGAGATCCCGACGGCCCGGTAGCGGTAACCCCCGTGGGCTTCGGTTCCGAGCTCGTACTTGTTGATCGAATAGCCGGGCAGGCGGGTCTCCACAGAATCGAAGAAGGCCTGGGCCATACCCCCGTGACCGGCGTTGGTCGCTAGTTCCTGATCGGAGCCGCGGGCGAACACAACCGTGAGGTCGGAGCATGGCGGCACCGGCACATCGTCGGCTCCTGCGGGTGACACACCCACCCCGGAACCCGAAGCAGCTATCAGGAGCGCCAACACGCCCGCCAGCAACCTGCGCGCCGATCCCGGCGCTTCCCGCAGAGGCGACGAAGCGTTACGGGTAGCCGACCAGGGAGGGTTTTCCACGCCAGGTCACTCTAGGTCGGACCGGAATCTAACAACTGCCAGGTTGCGGCTGGCGCCCGGCCCGCGAGGCGTTTTTCGTACCGCCGGCGCTAACGGTACGACTCGGATCCGTGGGTGCGGCCGGGTGGGTCGCGTCCCAGGAGGTCCAGCATGCCGGCGCCGGCGTCCTTGAACCAGTCGAAGAGGATCCGCACGTCGGTCCCGATGCAGAAGTGCTTGACGCCCATGTCGAGGTACCGCTCGGCGCCCTCCCGGTCCCTCAACTCGGCTCTCGGAGCGATTCCCATCCGGAGCGCGGTGGAGATCACATGTTCCTCCGCCTCCCTGACCCGCGGGTGGCTCAGCTGTCCCGCCAGGCCGATGCTCATCGCGTAGTCCGCCGGGCCGAACTGGACCATGTCCACCCCGTCCACGGAGAGGAGATCCTCCAGGTTCTCCACCGCCGGGTCCTTCTCGATCATCAGCGCTATCACGGCCCGGTCGAGGGCCTCCACGAAGGCCGGGGTCCCCGCCTCGAGCACCAGCCCGACGTCGCGGCGGAGGCCGACGCCGTGGCGCCCTCCGGAACCCGGGGCTTCGGCCCGGACCGCGCTGACGCACTCCTCCACGTCCTCGACAGTACGGGGATCGGAGAACAGGACGTTCTGGATGCCCGAGCCGATCGCCCGGACCGCCAGGTAGGTACGCGGCTCCTGCTCGATCTTCATCATGGCCGACATGTGGTCGAACAACTCGACCGCCCGGCCCAGGTTCTCCAGGGCGTAGAGGTCGTAGGGCCCGTACTCGGCCACGAACTCCACATAGTCGAACATCCCCGACAGACCGACCAACTCCACCACCGAGGGCCAGGAACTGATGAGATGGGTGCCCAGGGTCGCCTGATCGGCATCCAGCAGTTCCCGCAGCCGGTTACGTCGCAACTCGATCATCTCCCCTGGGTGTTTGGACGGTCGGAGCGCAGCCCGACTGGGCGTGCCAGGCATCATATTCCTTAACATCGCCCTCCGCTCCGCAACGCCGCGCACGGTCTGCCTCTGCCCGCGCCCCGTCCGGTGTCACACCCCGCTGATAATTTCATTAGGGTGATTCCACTGGAGGGAGATGTGATGCAGGCAGAGGCTACGGCTGTACATTCCCGGAAGGAAGAGGTATTCGCGGTCTTCGCGGAGCATGAGAAGACGGAGAAGCCTCCATTCGACGACGTGCTCACGTTGTTCTATCACATGAGGGATCGCGGTTCCGACATAGACGACGTAGGACTGGCGGTAGCACTCGGTCGCCTCGTCCGCGAAGGAAGACTCCGGTATGCCCTCGATGGCATCCGGGTGATTCATCGTTGAGCAGTCGGCAAGACCGACTCCGCCAATCAAGCGTCGGTGATCCGCGAGAGCCGTTTCAGCGGGATCGCGACCGAGTTCTGTACTCCGCGGAGTTCCGTCGTCTCAGCGGGGTCACCCAGGTCGCGTCGGCTGGCGAGGGGGACGTCTTCCATAACCGCCTGACGCATTCGTTGAAAGTCGCACAGGTCGGTCGCCGACTCGCCGAGCGGTTGCTTAAGGACGATGAGGGTCAAGCCGCATCTGGTAGTGACCTCGATCCCGACGTGGTCGAGACGGCCGGCCTTGCCCATGACCTGGGGCATCCTCCGTTCGGCCACGATGGTGAGGAAGTTATACGCCAAGCTGTGGACCCAGACGATTCCGATGGATTCGAAGGCAACGGGCAGTCCTTTCGCATCGTCACGCGGCTTGCTGCCCATGCAGACAACAGCCCGGACCGCGACGATGACAGCACAATCCACGGCAATGCCGGCCTCAATCTCACGCGCGCGACACTCAACGCGATTCTCAAGTACCCATGGTTCCGGCACGGTTCGGAAGACCATCCTGATAAGTGGGGTGCTTACCGGGTCGACGAGGATCGTTTCACCTGGGTCCGGTCTGGCCAGAACGATCGTCAACTAACCCTGGAGGCCGAGTTGATGAACTGGGCCGACGACGTCACCTATGCAGTTCATGATTTGGAGGACTTCTACCGAGCGGGCCTAATCCCTCTGCACAGGCTATTGCACCAAGCCGAGCAGGACCGGTTCATCGAGGCCGCTCAGAAGAGGAAGAAGTCATTGAGAGAGCAAGAGGGATTGGGGAGGGCGCTCAGAACGGTGCTCGGACCCATGAGATTGCTAGACGGACCCTACGACGGCGGTCAACGGCAACGGACGATAATGAACGAAGCAGCGTCTTCGTTGATAACCCAATTCATAACGGAGGATGCGATCCGGCTCTGTGATCCGTCAGAGGGTCGGCGGGTAAAGATAGACCCCAGCATTCGTCTCCAGGTCGATCTTCTCAAAGAGGTGACGTACTACTACGTCATCAGCCATCCCCGTCTGGTCAGCGTCCGTGAAGGACAACGGGCGATGGTGCGCAAACTCTTCGATATCTACCTCGAGGTGCTGGAGGAGAAGAGGAACCAGGCATTGCTGCCCCAGGCAACGCGTGACCGTCTTGAGGACGGCGACGGCCCGCACCGGTTGGCTGCCGATCTGCTGGCGGCCATGACCGAACGCCAGGTGATCCAGACCTATCAGCGGTTCACCGGGATCATCTCAACTCCAACCGCCTACTTTGACTTCTAGGAAGTCCCGGTATCCCCACCGTGGGCTGTGTCGCGAGCTGATCTCCTGTTGGCGGCTCTCGCGGCCGCGTCCTCGCAGCAAACTGCATGAATGGGAATGGGGGTCACCGGTAACCTGTCATAGCGGTCGAGCTTCTACTCGCCATGTCGGAGACCGGGAACTGACCATATTCTGGCGCCACCATTCAGCGCGGCAGACCCCGACGACGCGTACGTAGCGGTCGTCCGCGTCGGCTTACGAACCGGTACTCCTGTCTCCTTGGCGGAGAGGGAGGGATTTGAACCCTCGAGGGGGGTTTGCCCCCTACTCGCTTAGCAGGCGAGCGCCTTCGACCGCTCGGCCACCTCTCCGTGCTACCCGGTCCCCTCGCGATCGGGGGATCCTGAGTCAGCCTGACCGCCCATGATACCTGCGGCTCGAGCCTGACGGCCTTGGCGGTCGGGCGGCTTCCGGTACAGGATCAACCGCGACTATCGTTAGAGGGCAGCAACCGGTGTCGTCTTCCACCGCGACGCCGAGTTTCCGGCATACAACCCGTGCGGCCGTAGCTCAAATGGACAGAGCGTCTGACTACGGATCAGAAGGTTGGGGGTTCGAGTCCTCCCGGCCGCGCTTCCCAGCCTCCCGACCGTTCCGCTTCCGAGAGAGCCCCGTCCTCCCCCTCGTTGACGCTAGCGGGGAGATCGCATATACTGACGACCGTGCACGAGCACGT
>JAPPGV010000043.1 GCA_028821235.1 bacterium | reverse complement strand
CGCTCTGCATCTGCATGATCACGAAGATCATGAAGCCGAAGATCAGGAGCCACGGAAGGAATCCGACGATCAGACCCCAGAAACCGGGAGGCTCCGGATCGATGATCACCTTGACATCGTTACTGAGGAGCAGTTCGGTGAGGGCCCCCTCGTACTCGGCCGGGTAGAGAACGCGGAACTCGGTCGGAACGTCCGGGACGGTTACTCCGGGGGCCAGCATGCCCTCGATGGCGTTGGAACGCTCGAGGATGGTCGCCTCGGCTACGGAGCCGTTCTCCACCAGTTGTTCGAATACGGTCAGATCGATCTCACCCGACTCGGCCGCCTGGTCGAGAAACCGCTGGCCCAGCAGCACGAGGGCCATCACCACGAGACCGTAGAGAACGATGGTGCGGGTGGTCTTGCTCAATTCATCTTTCCCCTGTTGCTGCCATGGCGCGGCGAGAGACCCGGTGAGCCCGGTATCGTGGCGTAGCGGAGGTTCGCGTTCCCCATCCTACGGTAGAAACCAGCCTATGACCACCCCTTCTAGAGGGAGTGCTCGTCCAGGACCCCGACGTAGGGAAGGTTTCGGTAGAGCTGGTCGTAGTCCAGGCCGTATCCCACCACGAACTCGGGACCGATCCGGAAGCCTACGTATCTGGCCTCGACCGGGACCCGTTGCGTTCCCTCCTTCAGCAAAAGCGTGGCCAGCTCGATGGAGCTCGGGTTCCGCAACCGGAGGGTTCGCAGCAGGTAGTCGAGGGTGAGGCCCGAGTCCACTATGTCCTCCACCAGGAGCACGTGGCGGCCGGCTATCTCCTCATCGAGGTCCTTGAGAATCCGCACCACGCCCGAGGTCTTAGTGCTCGAGCCGTACGAGGACACCGCCATGAAGTCGAACTCCACGGGGATGCTGATATGCCGGGCCAGGTCGGCCATCACCATGAAGGCCCCCCGCAACACCCCCACCACCAGCAGCCGCTCGTCGCGGTAGTCACGGGATATCTCGTCGCCCATCTCCTTCAGGCGATGAGCGATCTCCTCCTCGCTTATCAAGACCCGACCGGCTTCCACCTGTCCTCCCTCGTCGCCTCCACCAGGACGTACCCCATCGTATCCTCGTCGACCCATCCACGGTAAGCCCGGCGGACTCCGGGCACCCATACCACCTCGCCACCCACGGCCAGCACCGGCCATGCCGCCCGCTCGGCACGGGGGATGCGAGCCTCGGACAGGGCGTCCGCCACCCGCTTGCCTCCCCGGGCCATGGCGATCCGGTCATCGTCATGTGCCGGCCGGACCACCGCCTCGCCCCGGGGCAGGGCCCGGGCGTCGAAGACCTGGCGCCACCGGGAGAGGGGGAAGGCCTCGGGCCGCCCGGGATGCTCCCGGGCCTCCCAGTTCCAGGCGCCCCACCGGGTCGCTCTCCCCATCGACAAGGGCACGGACGGCGGGACGGCGGGAGGGTCCTGGGCGCCGACCATCACGTAGGCCCCCACGCGAGCCACCCGGTGACCGCCTGTGATGCGGCCCTCCTTGCCGTCCACGGCCGCCCTCAGCACGACCTCCACGTCGCGCCGGGCGCCCGGGTGTCCTTCGCCGAGCGTCCGGAGGGCCCTCCGGACGGCCCGGGCCGCCAGGGCCGGCGGAAGGGTACGGATCTCACCGGCCGCGACGCGCACGGATCCTCCCAGGCGCTCCACCTTGGCAGACGCGCCGGCCCGTTCGAGGAAGGCCAGGTCGGGCTCGACCAGCCGGGCCAGATCGGCCAGCCTCCGGCCGATGCCGGGGGCCAGGGTGCGCTCCCAGCCGGCCAGGGCGCGGCGGATCCTGACCCGCCGGTAGGAGGCATCCTGGTTGGCTGGATCGTCCGCGAACGGCAACCCCAGCAGGGCGGCCAGCTCCCGGGTCTGGGTCCGGGTCACTTCGAGCAGGGGGCGCACCAGGCCGGGACGGGACCGGTGGATACCCCTCAGCCCGTCCAGCCCGGACCCCCACAAGAGGTTTCCGAGGACCGTCTCGGCCTGGTCGTCGAGCGTATGGCCGGTGGCGATCCGCTCCCCTGCGCCCAGCTGTCGCCGGAGCGCCTCGTAGCGGGCCCGGCGGGCTACAGCCTCGGGCGAGCCCGGCCCGGAGGTGTCCACCCGCACGACGGTCAACCCCAGGCGGAGCCGGTCCGCAACCTCCCTGGCCGCGGACTCCATCCGGTCCGAGCCGGGCCAGCCGTGGTGGACATGAACGGCTCGAGGCCTTCTCCCGCACTCCTGCAGCGCCCACGCCAGGACCGCACTGTCGGCGCCGCCGCTCAGAGCCACCACCAACGGGTCGTCTCCGAGCGTCTGGCCGGCCAGGGTGGCGACCTCGGAGCCGAGTCGCTCTAGGCGACGCGAGCCAACCACGTCTCGGGGGCCTTGATCTCCGCTCTGGTGGGCAGCGTCTCGGGAGACTCCCAGGCCCGATTGACCGCCGCCCATCCGGCCCGCTCCTCCACCGCCAGGATGAACTCGCGCCCCTCGTCGTACTGTCGCAGCTTCATCTCCAACCCCGACAGGCGCAACAGGGCCGCGACCCGAGGATGGTGGCGGCGCCGGGTGAAGAGATCGGACATCCGTTTCCACGTGACGAGTTGTCGTTGCCCGATGCGGTCCATCACCACATGCCCGTGACCCTCCACCAGCGACATGAGCGCCTGCACCCGGTCAAGATGCTCCAACTCGGCGGGAGTGGCCATCAGGCCCAGCACCCCGGCCTCCCCCACCGGAGGTCTGCCTTCCCTGATCGCCTCGCCTGCCCGGGACAGCAGGATCTCCAGGCGCGACGGATCCTCGGGCGTGGACAGGGACACCAGACTTCCCGCCAGGCCCAGAAAGTACTCTCGAAGCCAGGGAACACCCACGAACTGGAGCCGGTGGGTGACCTCGTGAAGAGCCACCCAGAACCGGAAATCAGCGGGACGCAGCTGGAACTTCCTCTCCATCTCCAGGATGTTGGGCGCGGGCAGGCAGATCTGGTCCGCCCGACCGTCGGATGGCAGCAGCAGCTCGTACTGGCCCAGGACGCGCCGTGACAGCAGGCCCAGAACGGCGCCGGTCTCCATCGCCATCAGGAGCCCGGCGAGGCGGTGACCCAGCCCGGTCTCCTCGGCGTGATCCTCCAGCTTCTCCTCCACGGGACGCAGCAGCTCGGTGAAGAAGGCCAGGTTGCGCTCCACCCACGTAAGCCGGTCGATGACCGTGACGGTGGGCTCGCCCGGGCCGGAGAAGCCGGTCTCCTCCTCGACCATGGAGCCGGCCCGGTGAACCAGGGTGGGGGCCATCTCCTCGAGGGCGGCCAGGTGATAGGCGCCGGCCAGGGGATAGGCGCCGGCCAGGTAGCCGGCCACGCGCAGCGTTCGGGCCCGGTCCTCGGGTTGCATCAGGCCGGGGCCGATGAAGCCCGGCCCCATCGCGACCGCGCCGGTCTCACCTGATCACACGGTAGCGGTTCTTGGTGACCCTCACGAAGTACATGATGATGGCGCCCACCACCGCGGCGGTACCGAGTAACAGGGTGGCCGGGACCAGGAACCGGTAGGACCATTCGGGCTCGGGTGCCGCAGGCGGATCGTCGGGAACCGGGATAGCGGGCACAGGCGCATCCGCGGCCGGGGTCTCGGACTCCTGACCCCCGGCTGTGAGCGGGAAAGCAACCAGCCCGGCGCATACGACCAAACCCACCAGCAACCAGGCGACCGGCCCTGTAAGTGCCCTGGTAAGTACCGCTCCTGCCATGGACTCGATTGTACCAGCCTCACCCATGGAGACCCGCCGGCCGGATAGGTGGCTGCCAGCCGGGCGGGAGGTCGACGGGGAGGGGTTGGCGGAGCACACCTTCGGGAACCGGGCAGCCGGAGCGGATCAGCGCCAGGCTCCAGGTGGGCGAGAACCCCAGCACCGACCGGAGGAGCTTCACCGCCAGAGCACCGGCCGGACGGCCACCCCGACGCCGCCGGATGCCGAGCAGGCCCCTGATCCGGGCCGGAATCGTCGAGACCGCCCCGAGATAGAGCAGTCGGTAGCCGACCTTCTGTATCCGATCCAGCGGCGGGTCGGCCAGGAAGTCGACGGCGGCCCGCATCCCCGGCGACGGAGCGAGGTCTGCATGATCGGACACCCAGCGCGACAGCGAGTCCGCTTCCTCGGGTACGGGCTCAGCTCCGAGCATCCGCCCGATGCGCGCCTGTTCCCACACGAAGCGGTCCGCGTCGGTGGAGGTCAGTGCCACCGCCCCGAATGCCTGGTGGGCGGCCAGGAAAGAATCGGTCAGCACGTTGTGAACCCAGGCGGACAGGCCGGGAGCACCGGCCGAATAGGGCCGGCCACGGTGGGAGGTCCCCTCCACGCGGCTGTGAGCCCTTCTCACCGCCTCCACGGCACTCTCTACCTCGGGGCCGGCGCCGAACGTGGTTGCTGTGACGTAGGCGGAAGTCCGGGACAGCCGGCCCAGCGGATCGACCCGGTAGCGGGAGTGGTCCGCAACCCCGGCCACCACCTCCGGATGGGCGCTCTGGATGAGGAGTGCCCTGATGCCGCCCACGAAGGCGGCCACGTCCGAGATCACCGACCAGGATGCCGAGCCGGGACCGCACACGCCGGGGTCGCCGGGGAAGTCCAGGGTATGGCGTAGCGGGTACTCGATGTGGCCGAACGGACCTGTAGCCGAGGCCCGGACCCGGGCCCGCCACGACTCCCCCATCCTTCTCGAACGAGGTCGGGTCAGGAGTTTCGTTCCCGGATCAGGCGTCGGATGCGCTCCACCACCTCGGGTGGAGCATCGACGCGGGCCCGTTCGCGAATGAAGCGGCGCAGCCGCTTCTCGAAGTGGAAGGCGCGCTCGCAGTTCAGGCATCGCCTGAGGTGCAGCCGGATCCGGATCCTTCGGATGGCCCGTATCTCGCCGTCGAGATAGGAGTAGAGCCTGGTGGCGGCCCGGAAGCACGACTTGCGGTGCATCAATCCCCTTCCCCGTCGGGGGTGCGGAACCCCCGTTCCTCCGCGGTCTGCCACAATAGCTTCTGCAGCGCCCTTCGTCCGCGATGGAGCCTCGACATCACGGTTCCGATGGGAATCTCCAGCATCCCGGCGATCTCCTTGTAGGAGAATCCCTCCAGATCGGCCATCAGCACCGGCATCCGGTACTTCCGGGGAAGCTTGTCGATCGCCTGCCGCACGTCCGATCCCTCCAGCGCTTCGAACACCTCGTCCTCCGCCGAGCGCGCCGCTCGATTGGTCTCGGGCGTGGCCACCCGCTTGTACAGATAGAGTCCCTCCACCCCGTCCAGATCCACCTCGTCGGGACGGCGCTGCTGCTGCCGGTAGCGGTTGATGAACGTGTTGGTCAGGATCCTGTAGAGCCAGGCCCGCAGGTTGGTCCCCTCCTTGAAACCATCGTATCCCCGGAAGGCTCTCAGGAAGGTCTCCTGCACCAGGTCCTCGGCATCGGCCCGGTTGCGGGTCATGCGCAGTGCCGCCGAGAAGAGAGGATGTGCGTACTGCATCGCGTCCCGCTCGAAGTTCGCCCTGTCCGCCATCAGCCTCGTCCCTGGCTATCCAGCGCCCACGAGCGATCGCCAGTCTGACCTGGCGGCCGGGGAGGTCCCGCCTCTCGGCAAACTAACCGCGCCATGCATGCGAGCCGGAGAGGGGATTCGAACCCCTGGCCTGCTCATTACGAGTGAGCTGCTCTACCCCTGAGCTACTCCGGCTGGTCCGCCAATTCTAGTGCTGGAAACTCTCCACCTCATCCGCCGGCCGGCCCGTCCGGGTAGGCGGCTTCCAGCCGGCGTAGGTCCTGGTCGAGGGCGAAGCGGATGGACTCGTTGAGGGCCGGCACCGGGTCGGAACGTTCCATGAAGGGCCTGGGGTCGATCGGTGCCCCGACCACCACCCTGATCGGGGCGCGCCTTACCCTCATCCCGTCCATCGGCATGGCGTGCTGGCTCCCCCATATGGCCACGGGGACGGCCGGAACCGACGCCCGTACCGCCAGCCAGGCCGCGCCGGTCTTGAGCGGGACCTCCCCCCAGGCTGCCACCCGGCGGCCTTCCGGGAACACCCCGATCGGACGGCCCGACTCCAGGTGCCGGAGCGCCGCCCGCAACGCTCCGAGCGCCCGGCCGTCGGACCTAGGGACCGGGATGGAGTCGAAGATCGTGAGCACCGCGTCGAGGGCCCGGTGGACACCCCAGAGCTCGTCGAGCGCCAGGAACCGGACCGGCCGGCGCAGAGCCAGGCCCGCGATGGGCGGATCGAGTGACGAGACGTGGTTGACGACCGCCACGAACGGGCCCTTCGGTAACCGGGCGCGGCGGACGACCGAATACGGGAACCAGGCGGCCACGACCCTGGCCATCGGCCACAGCAACACCCAGGCGATCCTGCTGAGAGGCCCCCGGAGAGCGGCCGGAACTATGGGTCAGGCCCCGGTCGTGTGGGCCTGGAGCTGGCATAGGTGGTCGTCGGTGCCGAGCGCGATGATGATGTCCCCGGGTTCCAGAACCAGCTGCCTGTCCTGGTTGGTCAGGAAGGTCTCGCCGCGCCGGATCGCCAGGATGGTGCTTCCCGTCCGGCGCCGGATACCTGCTTCGCCCAGGGAGCGACCGGCCAGCTGCGAGCCCGGAGCGATCTCGAAATGCGCCATCCGCACCTCGAACTCGCCGTCTCGCATCACCACGTCGAGAAACTCCACCACCTCCGGCTGCGCCACCATCGCCGCCATGTGCGCCCCGCCGATCTGGTGGGGGTTCACCACCCGGTCGGCTCCGGCCTGGCGCAGCTTGCCGATGGCCGCCCGGTGGTTGGCCCTCGCCACGATGAACATCTCGGGGTTGATCGAGCGGGCCGTCAGCGCCACGAACAGGTTGTCCACATCGGAGTCGAGGGCCAGCACCAGGGTTCGGGCCCGCCCCAGCCCCGCCCGATGCAGGACGGCGTCATCGGTGGCATCGCCCTGCACCATCGGGATGTCGGAAGAGCCATCCGCGCGGTCCGGGAGCGAACGGTCGACGATGACCACCTGCTTGCCGCTCCGGATCATCTCCTCGCAGATGGCTTCCCCTACCTGGCCGAAGCCACACAGGATCACGTGGCCCTTCAATCGATCGATTCTTCGCCTCATCCTTCGCCTCCGGAAGTGTCCCGTAACCCTGGCCTCGAACATGGTGTCGATCAGCACTCCGAGGGTATACAGGCCGGTGCCGGTCCCGAACAGGATCAGGAGGATCGTGAACACCTCGTAGCGAGTGCTGAATGTGCCCAGCTCCCGGTAGCCCACCGTGGAGATGGTGATGACGGTCTGGTAAAGGGCGTCGAGCCATGGCAGGCCCAGCACGACGTAGCCCGTCGTGCCGAGAACGAGCACCAGGGCCAGCAGGCCCAGCCCGGCCCGGAAGCGCGTCCAACTGACCTCGCCGGCTTCGGGAGGCCGCATGTAGGAGGCGATCTTCATGTCGCCGTCAGACCTTGCGGGCCATCAGCAGGCCGTCGGCCACCGGCAGGAGCGTTACGTCCGCCACCCGACCATCTTGACCGACCTCGGCTGCCAGGTCCCGGAGGATGGAGGTCTGCCGGCCGGTGTCGTCCGGGTCGACCACCCGACCGCTCCAGAGGATGTTGTCCAGGATCATCAGCCCGCCGGAGCGCAGCAGGGACAGGCAGCGCTCGTAGTACCCGGGATAGTTCTCCTTGTCGGCGTCGATGAAGGCCAGATCGAAGTCCCCACCACTTCCTTCCCGGATCAAGCCGTCCAGCGTTTCGATGGCGGGACCGATCCGCAGATCGATCCGGTCCGCCACGCCCGCTCGCGCCCAGTAGCGGCGGGCCACGCCGGTGTAATCGAGGCTGATGTCGCAGGCCACCAGAGAGCCGCCGTCTCGCATCGCCCGGGCCATGCAGAGGCTGCTGTAGCCGGTGAACACTCCGATCTCGACAATGCGGGTGGCGTCCATGAGCTTCACCAGCATCCCCATGAACTGGCCCTGGTCGGGCGAGATCTGCATGTTGGACTCGGGTAGCTGCGCCGTCTCCTCCCGAAGATCGCGGCCCAGGTCATCCTCGCGGAGGGTGGTGGCCAGGATGTACTCGTACAACTCCGGCGAGATGTATGGGTTGCCGATGCTCATCCTGCTACCTCGTATCGCCTTCCTGGGTGATGTTAGGGCCGACCTGGTGGCCGGTTGATCAGTGGTCAATAATAGCTCATAGCAATTAACGACTAGCAACCCACAACTTCTACGCACCTTCGGCGAGGCGGTTGAATAGCCAGGTCAGCACCAGCCTGGGGCGCTGGTTCTGCCGGAGTTGGACGCCGGCATCGATCACCAACTCCGCCGAGCGCGCCGCCGGACGAGCCGGGACCTTCGCCAGCTCGGCCCTCGGCACGTCCGGGTTGCGGACCGGCCCGCCGTGCTGGACCGACGCCGCGTCCAGATACCAGGAGGCCAGCATGTCCAGGCCGGCCACCAGCAACGCCATGCCCGTCCGCCGCAAGGCGCGATCGTAACTGTCGCGCAACGCCTTGGGCACGGGGTCTCCGCGTGACTTGCGGGCCTCTATCTCCTCATCGCGGCGGGCCTTGATACCTGCCAGAAGGGGCGCGTGGGCTTCGAGCATCTCCTCGGCCAGCCGGAAGCCGTGGCCCGGCTGCGACGGGAGCCGACCCGGAACCGCCAGCCATGACCGCCGGAAGGCCGCCGCCTCGTCACTGTTCGCCAGGTCCAGGGCCAGACCCGGCCTTCCCCCCGCGATCCGGGCGATCATCGACGCCCTCTCCGCCTCCGCGCCCCGCTCCACGAGCGCCGCCGCCAACTCCCCCTCCGGCACCCGCCCGAAGCGGACCAGCCGGCAACGGCTCGCCACCGTGGGCGGGAGGTCGTCGGCCGATTCGGCCACCAGGACGAACACGGTCCGGGCGGGTGGCTCCTCCAACGTCTTGAGCAGGGCGTTGGCCGCTGCCTCTGTCATCGTCGAGACCTCGTCCAGGATGAACACCTTCCTATCGGACTCCACCGGGCGCAGGCTGGCCGCCGTGATCGCCATCCGGGACTGGCCGACCCCAAATCCGGCGCTACCCTCGGGTCCGATCATCACCACGTCGGGATGACTCTTCCGCATCACCCGATCCCTGCCGGCCTCCGACCGGCTCACCAGCTGCGCCGCGAAGGAGAGGGCCACCCTGGCCTTCCCGACACCGGACGGTCCGGTGAACAGGTACGAGTGGGCCGGCGACGCCACCTCTTCGCCCAGCGCCGCCAGGGTGGCCCGGTGGCCGATGATTCCAACGCCTTCGCCCAATCCCGGCATCAGCCTCCGACCCCCAAGGCATCCCAGGCGCGGGCGACCACCTGCTCCACCGGGCGCCCGGCGTCGATCACCACGAAACGACCCGGTTCTTCTGTGGCAAGCCTGCTGAAACCCTCGGCGACCGCCCCGAGGAACGGAGCCCCCTGGGCGCCGATCCGATCCGGTCTGGCCTGCCGCGCCAGGCCCTCCTGCGGAGAGACGGTGAGCAACACCACCAGATCGGGCCAGACTCCCCGCAGACCGGGTTGGTTGATCCGCCGCACGAGGTCCATACCCAGCCCCCGGCCCGCACCCTGGTAGGCGAGCGACGAGTACACGGAGCGGTCGCTCAGCACCCAGGCGCCCCGACCGAGAGCGGGACGGATCACCTCGGTGACGAGTTGGGCCCGGGCCGCGGCGAACATCAGCGCCTCCGCCCAGGGCGTGACGGGAGGCCCGTCCAGGAGTATCTGCCGCAAGCCCTCACCCACCGCGGTCCCACCCGGTTCCCGCACCCGCACCACCTCGTGGCCGGCCGTCTCCAGAAGAAGGGCCAGCGCGGCCGAGACGCTGGTCTTGCCCGCCCCGTCGATACCCTCGAGCGCTACGTAGCGGCTCACCGCGCTACATCCCCGCCGCCTCGTACCCGTTCAATCGCGGTAGCCGGAGTCGCCCCGCCGGCCCCGCATCGAGCCGAAGGCCCGGGACGCATCACGGATCGACCGGCGCACCTCGGGCGGGACATCCGGCTTGAGCAGAGCCGACCGGATGGCCAGGATCAGCAGCGAACCCGTGCCCAGGATCAGGACGCCAGAGATTGCGAACAGGTTCCGGATGCCGCTGTCGAACGGCGCGGGGAAGATGCCGTCGAGGGCGTTCGCCGCCACCACCGCCAGCGCGAACGAGGCCAGCATGGCCATGCGGACCAACGTGAACAGGGCCGCGAAGGTGCGTCCCCGAAGCGTATCGTCCACCTCGCCATGGAGGTGGGTGAAGCCGGTGACATAGGCCACGCCGGTCCCGATGCCGCCTACCAGCACCCAGCCTGCCGCTCCGCTGATGGTCTGGGCGAAGGCGGCCAGCACGATGGCCAGACCCGCCAGGCCCAGGCTCAACGCGTAGGTGAGGTCGTATCGGGTCCGGTCGGAGCTGAACACGGCTACCCCCATCATGCCCAGGCCCACCCCGACACCGAGCGCGGTGACCAGCACCCCGAAACCGGTGTCGCCTCCTCGCAGGACGGTACTGGCGAACGACTGGCCCAGGGGCAGAAGGGCGCTCCCGCCGAACAGGGCCACCGCCATCCCGAACACCACCCGGCGGACGGTACGGGTCCGGGTGACGAAGGCGAAGCCCTCGACCATGTCGCGCAGGGGTTGTGACCAGTCCCTCCCCGGCCGGTCGCCGGCGCCGCCCGCATCGGCGAGCGTCGGCTTGGGGATGGCGATGGTGGCCACGATCGCACCGGAGACCAGGAAGGTCACAGAGTCCAGGACGAAGGCCAGGTCGGGGGCCCGGTCGATCGGACCCAGCGAACCCACCAGGGCGTAAAGAGCGGCCACGCCCGACCAGGTGGCCGCGCCGATCGGAGCGGTCCCGTAGGCGGCGGCGGCCGAGAAGCTATTTGCCTTCACCAACTGTTCCGTGTCGACCAGGGTGGGGACGGCCGCCTCGCGCGCCGGTTGGCGAACCATGGTCAGGATCTCGAGGATCGAGGAGATGACGGCGATCGTGACCAGATCGTTGGCCAGCACCAGCCAGAGCACCACTACCGCGCGCCCGGCATCGGATGCCACCATCGTCCACTTGCGATCGAACCGATCGGCCAGCACGCCCGCCAGCGGGCCCAGCAGCAGGCTGGGGATGATCCGGCTCACCAGGGGGACCAGGACCGCGGTGCTGCCGCCGATGCGATCGGCCAGGGCAAGCGTGGCGAAGAACGTGATCCAGTCGCCCCACGAGGAAGCGGCGCTCGCCCACCAGAGCCTGGCGAAAGCACCTCTACGCAATAGTTCTATGGTCGTCCCTCATATCGTGTCAGGCCCTCCGAGTACGCTCGTAGCCGGTGGGCTCGGGCACTATCACCGGGCCAACCGGCCGTAGGGACGACCGGCCCGTTTTGACAAGCTCGACAGAATGAGGATATTAAGACCTAATGGCCAAGCCGCTCATCATCGTCGAATCCAACGCCAAGGCCAAGACCATCGGGGGCTACCTGGGGAGGGGCTTCCGGGTGGAGTCCTGCCAGGGTCACATCCGCGACCTGCCCGACCGCGCCCAGCAGATCCCTGCCAAGTACCGGGACCAGGCCTGGGCCAAGAACTGGGGAGTTGACGTAAACAACGATTTCGAGCCCCTGTACATCGTTCCCAGCGACCGGCGCCGGATCGTCACCAAGCTGAGGCAGGCCGCCAAGGAGGCGTCCGAGCTGTACCTGGCGACTGACGAGGACCGCGAGGGAGAAGCCATCGCCTGGCACCTCACCGAGGTCCTGAAGCCCAAGGTTCCAACCCACCGGATGGTGTTCCACGAGATCACGCCGGGCGCGATCAGGGATGCCCTGGCCAACCCCCGCGCCATCGACAGTTCTCGGGTCGACGCCCAGGAAGCCCGGCGGACCCTGGACCGGCTGGTCGGCTACGGCGTATCGCCTGTGCTGTGGCGCAAGGTCAGGAGGGGTCTCTCCGCGGGTCGGGTCCAGAGCGTGGCGGTGCGCCTGCTGGTGGAGCGGGAGCGCCGGCGGATAGCGTTCCGGTCGGCGAGCTTCTGGAACGTGGAGGCCCGGCTCGTCACCCTCGGGGACGAGGGTTTCCAAGCCCATCTGGTGGCCGTTGACGGCGTGCGTCCTGCCGGCAGCAAGGACTTCGACTCCGGCGGCAACCTCAAGTCCGCCCGGGTCGTGCTGCTCGATGAAGACCGGTCGGCCCGGCTCGCCGCGGCGGCCGAGGGCTCCCGGTTGCGGATCCGGTCGGTGGACCGCAAGCCCTATACCCGCAAACCCCAGGCGCCCTTCCGGACCTCCACCCTCCAGCGGGAGGCCTCCACCAGGCTGCGGTTCGAGCCCGGCCGGACCATGCGAGCCGCCCAATCCCTCTACGAGAGCGGCTACATCACCTACATGCGGACCGACAGCATCACCCTGTCCGAGACCGCTCTGACGGCAGCCCGCTCCGAGATCGCGAAGCGGTTCGGCAAGAACTACCTGGCTGCCGGACCCGTCCGGTACACGGGCAAGGTGGCCAACGCCCAGGAGGCGCACGAAGCCATCCGGCCCGCCGGTGACCGGTGGAGGACGCCCGAGGAGGTGGCGGCGCTGGTGTCCGACCGCGACCAGCACCTGGTCTACCAACTGGTATGGGCCCGCACCCTGGCCTCGCAGATGGCCCCGGCCCGGGGCGAGTCCACAAGGGTCCGGGCGGGAGCCACGCTCGATGAAGGAACGGACGTCGAGTTCGAGGCATCGGGCCTCACCATCCGGTTCCCCGGCTTCCTGAAGGTCTATGCCCACGCTGATCGGGAACGGCACCTGCCCCGGGTCGAGGTGGGCGACCAGGTCACCGCCCGGGACGCTCGCGCCAAGGAACACCGCACGGAGCCGCCGAGCCGGTACAGCGAGGCCTCCCTCATCAAGGAACTCGAGGAGAGAGGGATCGGCAGGCCGTCCACCTACGCCTCCACCATATCCACGATCATCGAACGCGACTACGTGTTCAAGAAGAGGACCGCGCTGGTCCCGTCGGTGACGGCCTTCGCCACCACGGTGTTACTGGAACGCCACTTCGACCACCTGGTCGACTACGGCTTCACCTCCCGCATGGAGGGAGACCTCGACAAGATCGCCCGGGGCGAGGAGCGAAAGGTCCCCTGGCTGAGCCGCTTCTTCCACGGGAACGGATCCCCCGGCCTGCTCGAATTGATCGCCTCGGACCGCGTCAAGGAAATCGACCCCCGCAGCCTCTTCATACCCGTCGGGGAGGACTTCACCGGCGCCGAGGTGGTGGCGCGGGTGGGGAGGTATGGCCCGTACCTCGCGAGGGGCGAGGACCGAGCCTCGATACCCGAGGACCTTCCGCCGGACGAGCTGACCCTCGAGAAGGCCCTCAGCCTCCTGGATGCTCCTTCAGGCGACAAGATCCTGGGCACCGATCCTGAGTCCGGCCTGACCGTCCTGGCCCGCAACGGACGCTACGGGCCGTACGTGCAGCTCGGTAAGCAGGTCACCGGATCCCGCCAGAAGCCCAAGCGGACTTCCCTGCTGTCCGGCATGGAGCTGGACTCACTGAGCCTGGAGGACGCCCTGCGCCTGCTCTCCCTGCCCCGCACGGTGGGGGTGCATCCCGACAACGGCCAGACCATCGTGGCGGGTCTGGGACGCTACGGGCCCTATCTCAAGATGGGGACCGAGTACCGGAACCTGGCTGACCAGGAGCTGCTCTTCGGGATCACCCTGGACGAGGCGGTCACGGTGATGAACCAGCCGAAGGCCCGGCGGGGCCGTCGGGCCGCGCCTCCGCTGAAGGAGCTGGGCAAGGACCCTGAGTCCGGGGGCGAGATGGTGCTCAGGACCGGGCGGTACGGGCCGTACCTCACGGATGGGATCGTGAACGCCTCGGTTCGAGAGAATGCCGTGGCCGGCCTGGGCCCCGAAGAGGCCGCCGGGCTTCTCGCCGCCAAGCGGGAGAAGCTGAAGAGCCAGGGCAAGTGGCCGCCCAAGAAGAAGCGCTAGACGCGTCGCCACCGTTGTGGCAGGTTGCGGAAGGCGACACCGAGGGCTAGGACCGGCAGCACCGTCGCCAGGATCCCTCCCACGTACGGAACCTGAAGGAGGATCACGAACACCAGCGCGGCCGCCACGAAAGACCCGTACGGTCCCATCCGGAACCTGGTCACCAGACCCCACGCCCACACGATCACCGGCACCGACCCCGAGATGAACGCGAGCAGGAACGCCAGGAACGCCGGAATGAGGCACACCAGACCCGCAATCACGGCAGCCATCACCACTCGGGGCGGCCCGGCCCAGATGGCCAGGGCGGGGACGGTCACCGGCAGGGTCAGGATCAAGAGGGCCACCACCCCCCGGACCACGATCCCGGCGGGGCGCCTCCGCACGCGTTCAACGCAGGCATGGAGCCATCCCGGCCGGAAACGGATCGCCAGCAACCCCATGGCCATGAACAGCAGGAAGATCACCAGACCTCCCAGGAGGCGTCCC
>JAPPGV010000042.1 GCA_028821235.1 bacterium | reverse complement strand
CAAGGAAGCGGAACGCAGCGACGGGACGCCGATGACCGCCAGAGCACGCCAGGCTGTTTCGCAGACAGACCACTACGCGGCTTCCATGATGGCTGCCGCTATGGACAGGTAGGCGCCGGGGTCCAGATCCTCAGCCCGGTCGGTGGGATCGACCCCGGATCGGGGCAGTATCTCCTCTGCCGGAGCCGGGAGCACGCCGCGCAGTGACGAGCGGACCATCTTGCGTCGTTTGCGGAAAGCTGCGGCAGCAACCCGCACAGCCAGCCGCCGCTGGGGTTCGGGCTGCGCTACACGCAGTATGGACACGGCCGCCGAGTCCACGTTGGGCACCGGCAGGAACACTTGGGGAGGAATGCGGAACTCCAACCGGGCCTGCCCGTACAGGGCGGTTATCACGCTGGGCAATCCATAGACCTTGGATCCGGGACCCGCGATGAGCCTCTCCGCGACCTCTCGCTGGGCCACGACCACGCACCTTGCCAGACCGGCCGCCTCCTGCAAGAGCTCGAGGAGGATCGAAGTGCCCACCTGGTAGGGAAGGTTGGACACCAGCACCCAGTCGGTTCCGGCGCCGAACTCCTTCATGTCCAGCCGGGTCGCGTCCTGGAACCGCAGGTCCACGTCGAGGCCCGCCAGGCTCTCCTCCAGGACCGGCCGGAGCCTCTCGTCTACCTCGTAGGCCGTCACCCCGAATCCTGCTTCCGCAAGCGCCCGCGTGATCGTACCGGTACCGGGTCCGACCTCGAGGGCTCTGGAACGCGCCGGGTCACCGGCCAGGTCAACCATCTTGGCGACCAGGTTGCGATCGGCCAGAAAGTGCTGCCCGAGCCCCCGGCGAGGCGTTACGGCATGCCGCCGCAACAGGGCCCTGATCTCGGAACGGGTCTGGCTCACAGGTCGAAGACACCGATCGCGTGCTCGGTGGTCAACCGGGCAACCTCCGTCGCTTCCATCCCCCATATCCGTGCCAGGGCTTCACCTGTCAGGTTGACGTAGCGGGGCTCGTTGGGGCCTCGCCGGTGGGGCTCCGGAGCCAGGTAAGGCGAGTCGGTCTCCACCACTACCCGTTCAGGAGGGATGACCGCGGCTCCCCGCCGGATCGTATCGCCCGTCTCGTAGGTGACCGGTCCGGCAAACGAGAAGGTGACGCCCATCTCGAGGAACCGCTTGGACCACTTCGGCCCGCCGGTCCAGCAATGAAGCACCACCCACGGACCGGCCCCGTGCTGTTCGAGGACCTCGTAGATCTGTCGAAACGCGTCCCGGCAATGAACGATCAGCGGCTTGGCCAGCTGCACCGCTATACGGTGATGCTCCAGAAAGCTCTCCAGCTGCGCCTCGGGCGGCGACAGGTTGCGGTAGAAGTCCAGGCCGGTCTCGCCGATGGCTACCGCTCCCTCCATGAGCGGCAGGAGCCCGTCCCGTTCGGTGTTCCAGCGATCGGCCTCGTGCGGGTGCAACCCGGCGGCGTAGTAGGCCCGCCCGGGTGCCCCTCGAGCGATGTCACGGGCCGCCACGCTCGACGCTACGTCCACCCCGGGCACCACCACGTGCCTCACATGTCCGGCCCGGTTAAGGAGGATGGCGGGGTCACGGGTGTCCATCTGGAGATGGCAGTGCGTGTCAACCCATTCGACCATGGCGCGAGGGTAGCGACGGGTCCGAGGCCGCCGGATACCTCCGAACCTGAGGCTCAGAGCGTCACACACGGTGCGGTGTTCCTCAGGTTCAGGGCGTCATCCGTGGTGCTCTGTGCCTCAGGTTCACGGGCTGTGGTGTTCTTGAGGCTGAGGGCGTCACACACGGTGCGGTGTTCCTCAGGTTCACGGGCTGTGGTGTTCTTGAGGCTGAGGGCGTCACACACGGTGCGGTGTTCCTCAGGTTCAAGGCGTCATATGGCGTCCTCTGCCCAAGTTCGAAAAGTCGCGAAAATCCGGTGCTTCGCATCGGGCCCCCTCCCCCGCCACCACCCATCCTGTTGGAGCGTGGTCGGCCATGCCCGGCTGGATGCCGGGTGTCGGCGGTCGCTCCATAAGCCTTCATGTTCCCCTGGGCCGGCCGGTCCGATCGGGTTGCCTCAGCGGCTGGCGTGGGTGTTTGGCGGTAGGCAACGTATATGGGGGGTGTGACAGATCCGGGAGCCTTGGGCGAGAACGCGAAATTCTTGCGCTTCTTGGGCTTCGATCACTTGGTCATGGACGGGACCGAGAGCGTCGCGATCGACTGGAACTGATAGCCGATCGGGCTCCCCTTGCGAGGTACCCGCCGTGCCATTCGTCCCTTGCCGACGGCTTCTATTGAACCGATTCGACGGCTGTTATCGAACCGGTTCGACGGGTGATCGCCCCATTGAGACGACCGCTAAGGCCGAGCCGAGGCGGGTCACTGCTGGCGGAGCACCGCCTCGTAGAGGGTCCGCCGGGACACTGCCAGCCCGTCCGCTACCCGGCGAACCGCTTCTGACATGGGCTCACCCGCTTCGATCCGGGCCCTGACTTCAGCCACCGCACCCTCGATGGGAGGGACACGGCCCGGGCTTCCCCGCACCACCAGCGTGAACTCTCCGAGCGGCCTCCTGCGGCTCCACTCCTCCACCGCCCCTCCGAGAGTGCCCGACCACACCTCTTCGTGTGCCTTGGTCAGTTCCCGGGATACCGTGATGCGACGGTCGTCGCCCAGCGCTGCGGCCAGGGCGGACAGGTCATGCACCACCCGGGCCGTGGCGGAGAACAGCACGATGGTGCGGACCTCGGCCACCAGCGCAGCCAGGTGCGCGGCGCGCTCCTTGCCCCTGCGAGGCAGGAACCCTTCGAACACGAACCGCTCGGACGGGAGCCCGGACACGGCCAGCGCGGCCACCACCGCGCTCGGACCCGGGATGACCGACACCTCGGCCCCCACCTGGCGGGCGATGCGAACCGCGGAGAGGCCTGGATCGGCGACGGCGGGGGTCCCGGCGTCCGAGATCAGCGCCACCGACGCGCCCCCCTCGAGGAGTTGCGCCAGCCGGCCGGACCGGTCGGCCTCGTTGCCGGCGTGGTACGACTCGGGGCGGGTTTCGACTCCCAGGTGGTCCAGCAGGACCCGGGCCCGGCGGGTGTCCTCCGACAGGACGACGTCAGCCTCGGCCAGTGCAGCAGCCAGCCTCGGCGAGGCGTCGCCGAGATTGCCGATCGGCGTGGCGCACAGGACCAACCGGCCGGTCATCGCCCGCTTCTCATGCGAGGTTGACCCCGAGCTGGGCGGCGATCTGACGTCCTACCTCCGGGTCGGACGCGACCACCCAGGTGATCACGCCCACATCCCAGGAGATCATGGCGTAGTCGGCACCTTCCCACTCGGTGGCGGTGTCCACCACCCGCGAGCCGCCCACATCCATCCCCGACCTGATCAGGTCCCGGACGGCGGCGTTCACCTCCGACTCGTCCACGAACGAGTCTGCAGCCAGCCGGACTGCGAAGGCGACCTTCCTGGAGGCCGGGGCCCAAAGAAGCTGGTAGCGGTCCCCGCCCCATCCCTCGGCAGCTCGGGCGGCGCTGACCGGATCGCTGTGATGAGCCAGCAGACCGAGCCAGCGCAACTCGCCCCATGTTCCCTCATCGACCACCTCGTACCCGCTCACCACCAGCCCGAACGGACCCAGCTCCACCGCGGGCTCCAGGACCTTGTAGCGATCCGGGTGGAGAACCTGCTCCGTGGTCTCGGGCGGGCGGTCGAGGGCCTGATCGAGTGCGGTGAAACCGCCCTGCCGGTAGAGGTCGATCACCAGCGAGGAACCGGCCCGGGTTGGGAAGCGAGTCGTTTCCAACAGGAGCTGCGGGACCTCCTCCGGAGAGGGTACGGAACCGTCCCCCGGGTCCTCGACTTCCGCGAATTGGCGCTCTTGGTCAGCGAGGAGTGCTCGCCGCTCCGGCGGCAACGACTCTATATACAACGTCTGGACCAGGATCGCCTCGCCCTCCAGCAAGGCGCGGTGGGCGGCCGAGCGATCCACGTCGCCTCCTCCCGCCTCGACAAGGGCTTCCACCAAGGATGGATGGCGGTGGTGGGACAAGGCCTTGGCCAACTCTCCGACCAGCACCAGGCTCTGGTAGTCGTCCAGCGGGAGCAGCTGTTCGGGGATCAGCACCTCCCCCTCGACCGGGTCGTAGAAGGAACTGGGCGGCGCGTTCTCGTCTCGGGCGTAGAAGGCCGCCAGGTCGGTGCCCGGGGACACCATTCCCAGCAGTTCGAAGAAGGCCGGCAGGTAGTCCATCCCGCCAACGCCGAAGCCGGCGCGGTCGACTGCGAGGTGCCGGACCGCGTATTCCTCGACCGTGATGGTCCCCACCCAGGGTCGCATCTCGAAGGACCTGCCCCTCAGGGCTTCGACAGTGGCGACCAGTCCTTCTATATGAGCAACCTGATCGGCGGGAATCGCCCAGGGAGCCAGAGTGGTGGTGGTCGTCGTGGGGATCGTGGTGGTGGTCGTGGTAGAGGTAGCGGGGCTGGTCGAGGTGGTGGTGGCCGGGGGGAGGGTGGTCGTCGAGGATGTGGTTTCCGGTTCGGCCGGAGGTGCGGGTTGGTCCGCCGAACAACCCGCGAGACCCGCCAGGAGCGCCGTCAGCACACCCGCGATCGCGATCGTGCGTGGCGCGGCGGCTCCCATTCTCATACCGGTCGGCAGGGTAGTGGCCGAGCCACCCTTGAACGCTCCCCCGATCAGCCCGGCTTCGACCTAGGGGGCCGGTGTCCATCCCCGGTACAGACGGACCGCCGGTCGCCCGGCAGGATCGATCGGCTCAGGGGAGGTTCAGTTGTCCGGGACGTCGTAGGTCTGGGCAGTGAGACCGCCGTCGACGATCAGATTGACCCCGCTGACGTACTTGGCGGCGTCGGAGGCCAGGTAGAGGAACGCCTCGGCGATGTCTATGTCATCGGCCAGGCGGTTGGCCGGAACCACCGGGAAGCCCTCCCGCCGCCACTTGTCCATCAGCTCCTCCCCCACCAGGTCCACGGACTGCTGGGTGTCGGCCGGCCCCGGGCTAACACAGTTCGCCCTGATGCCGTACCCGGCACACTCGACCGCGATGGCCTTGGCCAGGGAGACGAGCGCTGTCTTCGACACGCAATAGCCGGTGAAGCCACGCCCATGGCCGAGCGAGACGATCGAGGAGGTAAACAGGATGACGCCGCCCCCGGTATTACGCATGGCCCTGGCCGCCTCCCGCGCCAGCACGAAGTAGGCGTCGAGGTTGACCGCCATGATCCGCCGCCACTCCTCGGTCGACATCTCGATGAACGGCGCGTCCTGCCAGGCGGCTGCGTTCGAGACCATCACGTCCAGCTTGGGGTCGACCGCCAGCGCCTGTGCCACGGCGTCTACGCAATTGTCCATGTCCACCATGTCCAGGCAGATCTTGTGCGGCACCGCTCCATGGGCCTCGACGGACGGGGCCGTGGCGTCCAGGCGTTCCTGGTTGTAGTCCACCAGGTAGACGTGGTGGGCGCCTTCCTCGGCAAACCGTAGGGCTGTGCGCCTCCCGAAACCGCTGCCGGCGCCGGTGACGAATACGTTCTTGCCCTCGAACCTCCTCACGAGCCCTCCTCCCATGTCGAGACCAGCCCGGGGCCCCGGTCCGGCGGGGGCACTATGACATGCTCCTTCACCACCCAGAAGGTGCCGGTGGTCTTGGCGTAGCGGCCCACGTCCTCCCAGGCGGCGGCAGCCCGCTCGGTCGCCGAGGCCCGGTCCCACGCCGCCTCGTCGTCGTACCACTGCTCCACGAACGCCTCGGTCTCCAGTTCGCCGCCGATCTTCTTCACGACCTCCGACACCACGTAACCACGCAATCCCGGCAACCCGGCGGAGATCGGGGCGTGGACATCGAACCAGTAGTCGAAGAACTCCTCCTTCGTGAAGTCGTCCCGCTTGTAGGCCGTCCCTATGAGTTTGATCACCCTGTACCTCCAGGCTTCCGGCTTCTCGCCGCCGAATCTATCAAAATGCCCGGCCCGAGGCAGCGCTCGGGCGGCACAATGATGATTGGCGCGATCCGGCGCGGTCACCCGGATAGGATCGGACTCCGGATCCCATGGGCACCCGAATGCGACCACCAAGCGCTCGAACGGTCCACCATGGGGCAGGGTTTCTGATCGGAGGGTTCGGGCATGAGGAGACGGGCACTGGGCCAGGTCATCCTGGGGCTGGTACTCGTGGCGGTTCTGGTATTCGTCATCACCAACCGGGAGACAGGTGACGACGTCGAGCCCGGCACCACGGTCGCCTCCGACCCCACGACAACCGCAACGGCCGGGGCCCCCTCCACCGAGGCCACGACCACGATCACGACCGCCGTGGCGACGACCACCACCCTCGCCGACGCGACGACCCACGCAACAACCACGCCCACCACCACCACAGCCTCAGCCGACACGACCGCGGCCACCACGACCACGACCGCCGTGGCGACGACCACCACCCTCGCCGACGCGGCGCGTCCGGAATACGCCACCGGACTGGCCGAGGCGCGCCGGACCCTCTCTCTCCTGGTCGAGGAAATGACGGCGACCAACCGGGTCTTCGACAACCGCTACTCGACCGGACCGGACTTCGGGATGACCAGCGACGCCATCCGTGCCGTTATCGCCGGCGTCCGGGCTCTGGCCGGCCAGGCGGCCGGGATGGAGGTTCCGCCGACCCTGGCCGGCCTTCATGGGGGATCGGGCGGACCGATCGAGTTGACCGCCCGCATGGTTCCACTGGCCGAGGCGGTCCTGGCCGGCCTCAGGCTCCCCTTCCCCGAGGACGGCTCCGCCCGCAGGGCCGCCCTCGCCGACTACAGCGCCGCCTCGGAGGAGTTCAACACCGCGATCAACGATCTGGCCGACCGGGTGCGGGATGATGCCGAAGATCTGGGGGTCGCCTCCGCGGGGTCGGAAGCGGACGGGTTGGCGGAGGATGCCGCTCTCTATCTGGAAGAACTGTCGGGCCTGACCGCTACCGCCACCCGGCTCCTCGGCGACCTCACCGACGCCAACCAGGCCTGGCAGGGGCAGCGGGATATCGGGGCTTCCTTCCGCCAGACCGAAGCGGCCGTCGTCGACTTCATCGAACGGACCCGAACGCTCGAGGCAACGGTCCGGGACCTGACTCCCCCGGCCGACCTGGCCGACCGCCACGCGGGACCTGGAGGCCCGGTCGAGCTGGCCGGCGAGTTGGCCACGCTGGCCGAAGACGTACTCGATGGCCTCCGCCTCCCCGCACCGGATGACGGAACCGCCCGCCGGGCGGCGGCCGCCGAGTATGCCTCCGTAGCCGACCGGTTCGACGCCATCACCGACCAGCTGATCGATCAAAGCCGTTAGCCCACCGACCCGCAAGACGGCGGACCCGACCACAGTGGTCTGTCTGAGGAATGGCGGTGTGGTATGGCGTCGGCAGCGGTGTTCCTCGCAAGGCCCGCTGACGAAGGCGTACCCGCAGCGGTACGTCGAGGAAGCGGAACGCAGCGACGGGACGCCGATGACCGCCAGAACACGCCAAGCTGTTTCGCAGACAGACCACTAGCATCACTGACTGTCCATTCGCCCGGTCTGAGTCTGTCGCCCGGGGGGTGGGCGCTCGCGGTCGTACAAAGGAAGCAGGCATGGCTGACATGGACCAGGTGGTCGTAGTCGGGGCGGCTCGGACCGCCATCGGAACGTACGGGGGGTCGCTTGCCAAGATCGACTCCTACAAGCTCGGCGCCATAACGATCAAGGAGTCGTTGATCCGGGCGGGCGTCGAAGCCGGAGAGGTGGACGAGGTGGTCATGGGCCAGATCGGCCAGGTCGGTCCTGACGCCTACAACGCCCGGCGGTGCGCCCTCGAAGCGGGGCTTCCGTCGTCCACCACGGCCATGAACGTCAACCGGCTCTGCTCGTCCGGTCTTCAGGCGATCATCACCGGCGCCCAGCAGATCATGCTCGGGGACGCGGACATCGTCGTGGCCGGCGGGAACGAGAACATGAGCAGCCAGCCGTTCCTCGACTACCAGGCGCGTGACGGTTGGAGGCTGGGCCCTCGGAAGTCCATCGACGGCACCCTGTCCCTGGTGACCGACCCCTTCGGCGGGTACCCGATGGGCACCACCGCCGAGCGGGTGGCCGAGCGCTACAACGTCAGCCGTAGCGCGCAGGACCGGTTCGCCGCCGAGAGCCAGCACCGGGCCGCTGTCGCCATCAAGGAGGGTTTGTTCGAGGACCAGATCGTCGGCGTGGAGCGCCCTAAGGACGACCCGTTCCTGGTGGACGAGCACCCGAGGCCGAACACCACGGAAGAGAGCCTCGGCCGGCTCCGACCGGTGTTCGTCAAGGACGGAACGGTCACGGCCGGCAACTCTTCGGGCATCAACGACGGTGCCGCCTCGGTAGTCCTGACGAGCGAGAAGGTGGCCCGGGCCCGGGGCGCCGAGCCGCGCCTGCGCCTGGTGGCGTGGGCGGTAAGCGGCATCGATCCGGAGGTGATGGGCTACGCCCCCGCACTGGCCGTCCCCGCCGTGCTCGACAAGGCGGGCCTGACGCTCGATGACATCGACCTGATCGAACTCAACGAGGCCTTCGCCGCCCAGGCCGTGGCCGTCATACGGGACGCGGGCCTGGACCCGGAGAAGACCAACATCTCCGGTGGCGCGATAGCACTCGGCCACCCGGTGGGCGCAACCGGGACGATGTTGGCCATCAAGCTCATGCACGCTCTGGAGCGGACCGGAGGCCGGCGCGGCATCGTGACGATGTGCATCGGGGGCGGCCAGGGCATGGCGGCGATCTTCGAGCGCCCTTGACCGCACCCGCCGGCAGGTTCACCGGTGACATAGCCACGGTCACCGAGATGCTGGCCGGCCAGGCCTACCTGGCCGACCGGGGTCTGTCGACCGCCATCTACCTCTCCCTCACGCTGCCGCAGCCGCTCCTGCTGGAAGGTGAGGCAGGGGTGGGCAAGACCGAGGTGGCGAAGGCGCTGGCGGGAGGACTGGGAGTGGATCTGATCCGGCTCCAGTGCTACGAGGGAATCGACGCCAACCAGGCCCTCTACGAGTGGGACTACCCGCGCCAACTCCTCTACCTGCGACAGGCCGCGGGGGCGGAAGCGGATGGCGACGGATCGGACGATCTCTTCGCCGAACGCTTCCTGGTGGAGCGTCCTTTGCTGCAGGCGATACGCAAGGGTGCCAACTGCGTATTGCTCATCGACGAGATCGACCGGGCGGACGACGAGTTCGAGGCATTCCTCCTCGAGATCCTCTCCGAGTTCCAGATCACGATTCCCGAGATAGGCACGGTTAGGGCATCCGACCCGCCCCTCGTCATCATCACCTCCAACCGCACCCGTGAGCTGCACGACGCCCTGAAGCGCCGCTGCCTCTATCACTGGATCGACTTCCCGGGCCTGGAGAGGGAGGTGGAGATCGTGGCGGCGCGTGCTCCCGAGGTTCCCGCGCGCCTCGCTCGCAGCACCAGCCGGGTGGTGTCCAGGCTGCGCGGGCTGGAACTGGTGAAGCAACCGGGTGTCGCCGAGACCATCAACTGGGCCCGAGCGCTGAACCAGCTCGGTGAGCATGAGGTGACCGGCGACAACCTCGACATCAGCCTGGGCTCGGTGATCAAGGACCACGACGACCTGTCCACGGTCCGGAGCCGGGCAGTCGAGATGCTGGATGGGACCTGAGCCCGGACCGACCACCGAACTGGTCCGTTTCGGACGGTTGTTGCGGATCCACGGGGTCAAGGTCGGGGCGGGCCAGGTGGTGTCCTACGCCAGCGCGGTGGCCGACCTCGACCCGGCCGGCATCGAGGACCTCTACTGGGCGGGCCGGATCACTCTGATCAACCACCGAGCCGACCTGGCTGTCTATGACGCCGCCTTCGACGCCTTCTTTATCGGTTCCGAGAACGACTCCACTCCCGCCATCCTGCCGCTGGCGACCGCCGACGGCGGTGACGGGGATCCGGCCTCCATCTCCTTCGGCACCGACCACCAGGAGGTCGAGGTGCTCGATGCCGGCGATGAGGAACTGCCTGCGGCCGGAGGGCCACGGGCCTCGAGCGCCGAGATCCTGAGGACCAAGCACTTCGACCGCTGGACGGAGGAGGAGTTCCGCCGGCTGGCCCGGCTGCTACCGACCCTGCAGCTGCCCCAGAAGATCACCCGGCGCACCCGCCCGTCTCCGAGAGGCCCCCGGATCGACCTCCGGCGCAGCGTCCGCCACTCCCTTCGCTACGGGGGTGATCTGGTCCACCTCCGCCGGCGCCGCCGGATGGAGCGGCCCCGGCCCATCGTCCTGATAGTCGACGTCTCGGGGTCCATGGCCGGCTTCTCGCGGGCCCTGGTCCAGTTCGCCTACGGGATGAGCCGAGCCTCGCGACGGGTGGAGGTGTTCTGTTTCGGGACCAGGCTCACCCGGCTCACGAACGCCATGCGGGTGCGCGACCCCAACGCGGCCCTCGACGAGGCAACCGATCTGGTGGTCGACTGGGACGGGGGCACCAGGATCGGCGAGTCATTGGGCGCCTACGTGACAAGGTGGGGCAAACACCGCCTCAACCGGGGAGCCACGGTGATCATCTGCTCGGACGGCCTGGAGCGGGGCGAGCCCGACCGGCTGGCATGGGCCATGCGGCGCCTGTCCCACCAGGCGCACCGCGTCATATGGGTCAACCCCCTGGCAGGCGATCCGAAGTTCCAACCGCTGGCCCGCGGGCTGGTGGCAGCCCTACCGTTCGTCGACGAACTCATCGCAGGCCACAGCATCGAAGGCCTGGAAGACCTAGCCCGAGTCCTGGAAGGCTGGGCGGTGGCATAGCCCTACCGGTCGCCTGTTACCGAACAGTGGCCCCATCGGAAGAACGGGTCAGCGGCCCGGAAAGGCTGCCGCCAACCGTCACAGGCTGTTGACGAGGTCCTCGACGGCATCCACCAAGCCGTCCAGTTGCTCGGAGGTCATGGCGGTGGACAGGCAGCCCATGCCGCGGGGGCCGAGGAAGTACCCGCGATTCATCAGGCCCAGGTGCAGGAGCTCGGTCAGCTCGGGATCGGCTCGCCGCACGGCGCGATGGTCGGTGACCTCCTCGCCGGTGGCGTGGATGTTGAAGAGGGACCCCGTGCCGGTCGCGCCGGCTGGGAGTCCTGATGACTGGAGGGCCTTGTCGAGGCGCTCCGTGAGCTCCTCCCCGGACCGGTTCAGCTCGTCGATGACCGGCGCGGTGAGCGCCTCCAGAGTCTCGATGCCGGCGGCGGCGCTCACCGGGTTGCCGTTGAAGGTGCCGCCCCAGGCGATGGTCCCCTCGGTCGGGTGGAGGAGGGCCATCACCTCGTTCCGCCCGCCGAAGGCGCCGATCGGGTACCCGCCGCCGATGATCTTGCCGAAGGTGGTCAGGTCCGGCCTGATCCCGCTGATCGCCTGGGCCCCGCCCCTGTGCAGGCGGAGGGTGACGATCTCGTCGAAGATGAGCAGGGCGCCCATCCGGCTGGTGGCGTCTCTCAGGTAGGCAAGGAACTCGTGGTCGGCGGCGATCACTCCCCCGGCGCCCAGCACCGGCTCGATGATGACCGCCGCCAGCGAGCCGGCCAGCTCCGCCATCCTCTGCTCGCAACCCGCGATGTCGTTGAACGGGAGGGTGACCACCAGCTCGCCGATCAGGTCGGGGATCCCCGCCCCGGGCGTGGCCGTGTAGTCGTGGGTGCCGTGGTAGCCACCCTCGAAACGCGCCACGACCGGACGGCCTGTGAAGGCCCGGGCTAATCGCATCGCCGCCATCGTGGCCTCTGTTCCGGAGTTCGTGAAACGGACCTGGTCGACCGAGGCGACCCGCTCGACCAGCACCTCGGCCAGGACAACCTCCTGCTCGGTAGGCGACGAGAAGGCGGTTCCCCGGCGGGCCACCGACATGGCTCGCTCCAGCACGTCGGGATGGGCGTGGCCGAGGATCAGGGACGTGTAGTTGTTGAGGTAGTCGACCCTGCGGTTGCCATCCGCGTCCACGATCTCCGATCCCTCCCCCGCCACGAGGACCGGGGGGAAAGGCGCGAAGAAAGTGGTGGTGCGGGTTGTACCCCCGGGAAGGACCACCGCCGCCCGCTCGGCGATCTCCATGGAACGAGTATTCCGGGCAACGTATTCGTCGCTGACCCGGCGAAGGGCTTCCGTGTAGTTGAACTCGGTAGCCATACACCCTTTCCTGAGCTGACGCGAGACTACTCGGGCGGTGATGGTGGCCTTTCTCCGGCTAGGAAGCTTGCGCCGAACAGGCACGGGGAAAACCCCCCGTGCCTGGCTATGTTAGCCTTATTACTATGGCTAAGATAGCTATAAGGATTCCGATTGATAGGAGTAGGAACGTGCTGACAGCCACTGTCTCGCAGGTGAAGAACGGGCTCAGCGCCTACTTGCGTAGGGTAAAGGCAGGTGAAACCGTACTGATCGTTGAACGCAAGACCCCCGTAGCCCGCATCGTGCCGCTCACCGATCAGACCTCGACCTCGCCCATGTCGGGCCACAGCGACCGGGCAAGGATCGAGCGGCTCGTTGCCGAGGGTGTAGCCGTCCGGGGGCGTGACGAAGGCGCTCTGGGCGCATTGCGCCAACTCGGGGGATCCTGGCCGGCCGGTCATGGACTCCTCGGCGCCCTGCTCGACGAACGAGAGAGCGAGTACCAGGAGGGACACCGTTGAGATTCTGGGACACGTCCGCCCTCGTATCACTGTGTTCCGACGAAGCGCACTCCCCGCGGGCGCGCGCCATCCTCCTGGAAGATGATCGGATGATCGTGTGGTGGGGCACGCCGGTCGAGTTCGTAAGCGCTCTGGCACGCCACGAACGAGCCGGACACCTTACCGCTAGCGAGTCCGCCGAGATTCACCGGTACCTGAGGGCACTGTCGGAGAGGTGGATCGAGATACAGCCGAGCCGCAGCCTGAGAAGGCTGGCCCAACGGCTGCTCAGGACCCATCCGCTGCGAGCGTCGGATGCTCTTCAACTTGCAGCCGCGCTCGTTGCGGCGCAGGGGGATCCCACCAGCCTGAACTTCGTCTGTTTCGACACCCGGCTGAATGACGCCGCCCGACGGGAAGGTCTCGACATCCCTGTTGACCTGTAGAGTTGTGGATCGGTCGGCTCTGGTCTAGGGAGAATGATCGTCCGGTGATCAATCAACGCGTGGGCATGTGTTTCCTCGACCGGCCGGACCCTCGGCGGCAGGTGGCGCTCTCCATCAGGATGGAGGAGCTGGGATACGACTCGGTGTGGGTGTGCGAGACCCGCACCGCCCGGGACGCCGTCTCCGTCATGGGCGCCATCGCCTACGCGACCAGCCACATCAAGGTCGGCAGCGGGGTGGTCAACTCGTGGACCCGCCCGGCGTCGCTGATGGCGGTCACCTTCGCCACCCTGGACGAGCTCGCTCCCGACCGGATGCTGCTCGGGATCGGCGCCTACTGGGACCCGCTGGCGTGGAAGCAGGGGATCGACCGGAGCAAGCCCGTCAAGCAGATGCGGGAGTACATCGAGGTCACCCGCCGCCTGCTGGCGCTCGAGACCGTCACCTACGAGGGCGAGCTGGTGGCGGTGCGCGACCTGCGCCTGGACCTCGGGCACGGCGTGGCCCGCATCCCGAAGCGGGTTCCGATCTACGTCGGCGCCACCGGACCGCAGATGCTGGCGCTCTCCGGCGAGCTGGCCGACGGGGTGATGCTCAACGGGTTCACGTCCCTCACCTACCTGACTGACGCCCTCGGGCACATCGAGCGGGGCGCCCGGCGGAGCGGCCGGCGGGTGGACGACCTGGACCTCCCCCAGACCATCGTGATCGCCATGGACGAGGACGAGAAGAAGGCGCTCGAGGTGGCCACCAGGATGACGACCATGTACCTGGACCAGCAACCCCACATCGCACTGGCCAGCGGCGTCGACCAGGACCTGCTGGACCGCGTGCGCGAGGCCATGGGAGGCTGGCCGCCGAGGGACGGCGGGATCGAGGCCGCGATGCCCCTCGTACCCATCGACGTCGTCAGATCGCTGACGGCGGCTGGAACACCCGACCAGTGCCGGGAACAGGTGGCCGCCTACTCGGTCCGGCCCAACATCCACCCGGCCCTGCTCCCGATCACCGAGAACTACGAGGAGATCATCGAGGTGTTCGCACCCCACCGGGCTCCCGGCGGCTCCTCCCCCGGTGCTACTGCCGCATCCCCGGTGGCCTGAGTCTCGGGTGGGCTCGCTGCGACATCTTGGTAGGTCAGCGGTCTGCATCCTGGTGGCCACCATCTCGTTCGCATGTGCCGGCTCGAGCCAGGATCCCGCCTCGGACGAGCGGTTGAACGCGCTGGAAGCGAAGACCAGTTCGCTGGAGGAGTCGCTCGAAGCGCTTGCCCGTGAGAACGCTGCGCTGAGGGATGAGGTTGCGATCCTGTCGGAACAGGCCGACTCCGTGGAGGGACGTGAAGCCGCCGGTTCCGCCAGGGAACAGGAGGGGGTGGCGGCCTTGGAGGAGGATCAGGAGGAACAGCCGGCCATCCACGAAGACGGCCGGACCGACGTTCTCGAGCGCCTGGACGATCTGGACGCCCGCGTGCGGGACATGGAGGACCTCGCCGCCACCGTGGAGTGGGTCCTCCGCTCCGTGGAGCAGTGGGCCAAGGGACAGGACGATCCCTTGTCGCTGCTGGAGGGCACCGTCCTGGAAAGGACCGTCCGGCTGGCGGCGGAGTCCGGAGGCAAGGTCCACCACATCGACCACCCCGAACGGGAAGACCCCGCCGTTCTGCTGGTGCCTCTCGCCGCGGTTGACGGAGAGACCCCACTCATCGTCTCCCTGCACGGCTATGGAGGGGACTCCTCCTATCAGACCACCTACATGCCCCTCCACGAGCGGGTTAACACCGACGGGTTCGCGCTGCTGCTCCCCAACGGGATCCCGGACAGCGAGGGCAACCGCTTCTGGAACCCCACCGACGAGTGCTGCGACTCCGCCAAGGGCGGCCAGGATGATGTCGCCTACCTGACCGAGTTGGTAGCCGGAGCGCAGCAGGTCATGGACTTCGGGCCGGTGTACTTCTTCGGATACTCCAACGGCGGGTTCATGTCATATCACATTGCCTGCAAGGGGCTGCCCGGCCTGCGCGCCGTCGCCAGCCTGGCCGGTACGAGTTACGTCGAGGACGGCAGCTGCGACGGTGCATCCCCCGTGTCCGTGCTGCACATCCACGGCACCGCCGACGACGTGATCCGCTTCGAAGGCGACAGCGAGCCGGACACGAAGGGTGACGGCACACGGGCCTTCTACGCCGGCGCTCTGGACATGGTGACCCGCTGGAGCCGGCGGGCCGGCTGCGAATGGCCCGGACAACCCCAGCCTTATGCCACGCTCGATCTGGACGGGCATGTGGCCGGAGCCGAGACCAGGGCATTCCGCCTGGAATCAGGCTGCGCCGACGGAGTAGAGATGGAGCTCTGGATGAGCGTGGGGAGCAGCCATGCGCCCGGCTACGACGACGCTTTCGTGGACGCGCTCGTGGACTGGCTCCTGTCGCAAAAGTGAACCTTCCGGCGTGTCCGGATCCGGTAGTTCGTTACCACACCCCAAAGGACGAGAACGCGAAAAACGCCGGAACGCACCCCAACCCAGCGGGCCCATCCCCCAGCCACCACCTCCTTCGGTCCGTGCGCGTTCCGCTATCCCCCGACGGGTCCGCTCCCGAATTGATCCCGGTTCCGGTTTCCTCGACGTCGAATAGCAAGAAACCGGTGGTGCTTGTGACTGCCGTAAGTATGTGGCGGGCCCGTGACATGTTCAAGACCCTTGTTCGGGACACAGAGCCCGCGGCACCCACGACGGGGCACAGAACGCGGCCGACCGAAGACATCGGGCACCAGGAGGACTCGGCCGAAACGGGTACCGACGCCTGCCCCGGACGTCGCCGGGGCCGGCGGGTCCCGCCGAAAGCCTTAGAGGTTGCCCGCTGCGGCTAGTCCGCCACCCAGCCTTCGGCCGTCCAGCCTCCGTCTACGAATATGGTCTCGCCGGTGATGTAGCTGGCCGAGTCTCCCGCCAGGAACAGCACCGCGTTGGCGGTCTCGGACGGGTCGGCGAACCTCTTCATCACGACCTGGTCGCGGATCGACTCGAACAGCTCGCGGTTGGCGGGGTCGGTCCGGAGCTCGTAGTTCATGTAGGACTCGGTCCAGCCGGGGGCGACCGAGTTGGTCCGGATACCGAACTCGGCCCATTCGACCGCCATCACCTTGGTGAGGGCGATCACCCCCGCCTTGGCGGCCGAGTAGGCGCCGATGCTGGCGAACGCCACCGGACCGGCGATGGACGAGATGTTGACGATCGAACCGGACCGCTGCTCGATCATCGACGTGACGGCCGCCCGGGACATGTAGAAGACCGAGGACAGGTTGGCCTCGATCGCCAGGCGCCACTCCTCCAGTTCGAGGGTGTCGAGCCGGCTGAAGTTCTGCCGTCGGCCGGCGTTGTTGACCAGGACATCGAGGCCCCCGAGCTCGGACCGCACCCGGTCGAGAGCCGACGCGGCCTGATCGGGATCGGTCACGTCGCCGGTCACGGCCAGGTGGGCTCCGGCCTCACCCTCCATCAACTCCACCGTGCGCGCCAGGTCGTCCTCCGTGCGGGCCAGGGCGGCCACCCGAGCGCCCTCGGCGGCGAACGCCTGGGCGATCGCCCGTCCGATCCCCCGGCTGGCGCCGGTCACCACGACTACCTTGTCCTTCAAGCCCAGGTCCATCGGTTCGCTCCTCGTAATCGGTTGATCAGGTACTCAGCTGCCCGTACAGGTCGGGTCGCCGGTCACGGAAGAAACCCCAGTCGTTGCGGATCTGCGGGATGGCCGACAGGTCCAGATCGGCGACCAGCACCTCGTCCTCGGCGTCGCTCGCCTGCGAGATGATCCTCCCCTTGGGATCCACCCACATTGACGACCCGTAGAAGTGGGAGTCGGAACCCCCCTCGTCCACCCCCACGCGGTTCACTCCGCCGACGTAGTAGATGTTGTCGACCGCATGAGCCTGGAGTTCCATTTCCCACAGGTAGCGGCTCATCCCGGTGGTGGCGGTGGGGACGTAGACGATCTGTGCCCCGTTGAGCGCCAGGGTGCGGGCCGCCTCGGGGAAGTGCCGGTCGTAGCAGATCAGGATCCCGATCGTCACGTCGAAGGGCGTAGGGAAGGTGATGAACCCGGTGTCACCAGGCGCGAAGTAGTACTTCTCAACCCCGGTCAGGGTGGGCACCGAGACGATCGGGATGTGGCTCTTGCGGTAGATGCCCAGCAGGTCGCCGTCCGGGCCGATCACCGGGGCGCTGTTGTAGAGCAGGCCGTCGAGCGCCTTCTCGTAGATGGGGGCGATCAGGACGATCTGCAGCTCGCGGGCCAGCTCGCGCATACGCTCCATCGTGGGACCGTCGATCGGCTCGGCCAGATCGAGATGGCGTGCGTTCATCTCGAAGGGGAAGTACACCGTATGGAACAATTCCTGGAGGCATACGATGCGGGCGCCCCGGTCCGCCGCCTCACGCACCAGGTGCTCGGCCCGCTTGACGTTGCTCTCCGTGTCGTACTCCGTGCCCATCTGGACGAGCGCGGTCCTCATCATCCGGATCTCCTTTCAGGAAACGAGCGTGGAGCTGCTGAGGGCGGCGGACTCGGCGCTCCTCACGAAGCTCCCCCCCGGCTTTGACGCTACGTAGCGGCCGTCGCGGACGATAGCCCGCCCGCGCAGGAGCACTTCACGGATGGCGCCCTGCAGGACGGTGCCCTCGTACGGGTTGTAATCGCAGTTGGTGACCTGGGTGTCCAGGGACAGCGTCGTGGTAGCGGCAGGATCGAGCACCACCAGGTCGGCATCCGATCCGGGAGCGATCTCACCCTTGCGCGGGTACAGGCCGAACAGCTTCGCCGCGTTGGTCGAGGTGATCTCCACGAACCTGTTGAGCGAGAACCGGCCCTGGGCCACGCCGTAGTGATACAGCAGGCCCATGCGCCACTCGATGCCGGGGAGGCCGTTGGGGATCTTGGTGAAGTCGTCCTTTCCCACCAGGCGCTGCTCGAAGAAGAACGGCGCGTGGTCGGTTCCCACCGCCTGCAGGTCCCCGGCCGTCAGGGCGTCCCACAACGGATCGTGGTGGTCTGCGGAGCGGAGGGGCGGGGAGCAGACGTACTGGGAACCCCGGAACCCCGGCTCGGCCAGCCTTTCGTCCGTCAGCACCAGGTAGTGCGGGCAGGTCTCCGCATAGGCGCGCACCCCCCGCTCCCGGGCCTCGGCCATCGCCTGAGCCGAACCGGCCGATGACATGTGGACTATGTAGAGCGGCACGCCCGCCATCTCCGCCAGCGCGATCCCCCGCCGGGTCGCCTCGTCCTCGGCGAGGGACGGCCGGGTCCGGGCATGGAAGATCGGATCGGTGTCCCCGCGGGCCAGCGACTCCTTGACCAGTGCGTCGATGGCGTAGCCGTTCTCGCAGTGGAGCATGATGAAGCCGCCGTTCTCAGCGGTCCTCCGCATCGCCTTGAAGATGGCGCCGTCGTCGAGCATCCAGACGTTCGGGTAGGCCATGAAGAGCTTGAAGCTGGTCACGCCCTCGGTGACCAGGCCGTCGAGAGACGGGAGCAGGCTGTCGGGCAGATCGGTGATGATCTGGTGGAAGGCGTAGTCCACAGCCGCCTTCCCGTCCGCCATCCCGTGCCATCGCATCAAAGACGCTCTGGGGTCGGCGCCCTTCTCCTGGATGGCGAAGTCGATGACCGTGGTGGTACCGCCCACGGCGGCGGCCCGCGTCCCCGTGTCGAAGTCGTCCGAGATCACCGTGCCCGCCACCGGGGTGTCCAGATGGGTATGGGGATCGATGCCGCCGGGGAACACCAGGTGACCGGAGGCGTCGATGGTCTCGTCCGCCTCCGTGCCCTCGAAGTCGCCGATGGCGCGGACCCGTCCGTCCTCGATGAGGATGTCCGCCACGTAGTCGTCCGTGGCCGTGACGATCCGGCCTCCTTCGACGAGGGTCGTCACGCCGCGGCCACCCGCCACGCCATTACTCGGCCCTCAGCCAGTGGATGCACGGGCCAACGGTCACATATCTGCAGCTAGCCGCCGGCCTGGTCGATCAGCGACCACAGGCGGCTCGGCGTGACCGGGGTCTGGTCCGCCTCGACTCCGAGGTGTGACAGCGCGTCGGTCACCGCGTTGGCCAGCGCTCCTGCGGCCGGGAAGCATCCCGCCTCGCCCATGCCCTTGAAGCCGCCCTCGGTGTGTGGCGAGGGGGTCACCAGGTGGTGGATCTCGAAGTCGGGCAGATCCGTGAAGGACGGCACCAGGTAGTCCATGAGGGTCGACGACAGCAGCTGTCCGCTCTCCTCGTCATACACGAACTCTTCCAGCATCGCGCCACCGAGCCCGTTGGAGAGAGCCCCGTGGATCTGGCCCTCCACCAGGAGCGGGTTGATGATCGTGCCGGCGTCGTCCACCACCACGTACTTGACCCAGTCGATCTTGCCGGTGTCGATGTCCACGTCCACCACGGCCACATGGGTCCCGCAGGCGGTCGTGAAGTTGGCCGGGTCGTAGACGTAGGTCGCCTCGAGGGTCGGTTGGTCCCCCTCCGGGAGCTTGTGCGCCCAATAGGCCTGCTGCGCCACGTCGGCCAGGCTGAGGGACCGCATCTCCTCGGCGCCCTTCACCGATATCCGGCCGTCGGCGTAGGCGACGTCGTCCGGATCCGCTTCCAGGAGCCCGGCGCCGATCCGCACCGCTTTGGCCTTGATCTCCTCGATGGCCTTGATGACCGCCACCGCCGCCACGTTGGAACGGCTGCCCGCCGACCCGAAACCCGTATACGGGGTCTGGTCGGTGTCGCCCCAGACGACCCGCACGTTGGCGATGTCGATCTCCAGGTGATCGGCGGCCACCTGGGCAAGCGTGGTCTCGGTGCCCTGACCCATCGGGATCATCCCCGTGTACAGGGTGGCCCTGCCGTGGGGGTCGATCTTCACGGTCGAGCCCTCGTAGCCGCCCGTGTAGTAGTCGAGAATGCCGAGGATGGCCGAGGGGCCGAAGCCGGACACGTGGATGTATGAGGCGATGCCGATCCCGCGGTACACACCTTGGTCCCGCAGGCTCTGCTGCTCCTCCCGCACCTTGTCGTACTCCACCGCCTCGAGGGCCTTCTCCAGCGCCGCCGGGTAGTTGCCGCTGTCGTAGACGGCGCCACCCGGGCTGAAGTAGGGGAACTCATCGGCCTGGATCATGTTGCGGCGACGCAACTCGGCCGGGTCGATCCCCAGCCTGCGAGCCGTCTTGTCCATCATCCGCTCGATGCCGAACATGGCCTCGGGGCCTCCGAAGCCGCGGAAGGTGCTGTTCGGGGTCTTGTTGGTGGCCACCCCCACCACGTCGCAGTGGTAGTTGGCGATCTTGTACTGGTTGACCGCGGCGGCGCCCGTCACCCAGGCGGGCCCGATGCCCACGCTATGCAGGTGGGCGCCCTGGTCGCTCAGCACCCGGCCCTTGAGGCCGAGGACCGTCCCGTCGGAGTTGGCCGCGAGCTGCCATTCCTGGAGTTGCTCGCGCCCGTGCACCGTGGCCTGGAGCGCCTCCCGGCGATCCTCGATCCACTTGACCGGCCGGCACAGCTTCATCGACGCCAGCGAGACGAGGATGTCCTCGGGGTAGCGGTCCCATTGATTGCCGAACGCGCCACCGATGTTGGGGGTGAGGATCCGGACCGACGTCTCGGGAATGCCGAGAGCGGCCGCCAGCTCCGTGCGGAGCAGGCTGGCCACCTGGCTCCCCGAGTGGAGGGTGAGGGTCTGGCGGAGATCGTCCCACTCGGCTACGTGACCGCGCGTCTCCAGCGCCACGCCCGAGTAGCGACCCACCTTGAACCGTCCGGAGACGATCTCGTCAGCCTCCTCGAAGGCGCCGTCCACGTCGCCGGCCACGCCGAGGGCGTTGATCCCCGGGAACGTGTACTCGATGATGGTGTTGTCGCCCATGTCCTCGTTGATCACCGGAGCGCCATCGGCCAGGGCAGCCTCCACGTCGACCACGTGGTCGAGGATCTCGTAGTCCACGTCGAGCAGATCGAGGGCGTCCTCGGCCAGATAGCGCGAGTCGGCCACCACCGCGGCGACCGGCTCACCTACGTAACGAGCCTTGCCGGGGGCAAAGGCGGGCGTGGTGCATTCCTTCTGGCCCGGCAGGCGCCAGATGGTTGGAAAGTCCCCGATGCCCTCGAGGTCGGCGGCTGTCAGCACGCAGTGGACGCCGTCCATCCCCTCCGCCGCGGCCGTGTCGATACCGTTGATGCGGGCGTGTGCGTACGGACTGCGGAGGATGGCCATGTGGACAGTCCCGGCCGGCTCGATGTCGGCGATGTAGCGACCCCGGCCCCGGATCAGCGGAGCATCCTCCCGGCGGGGGGCGGAGACCCCGATCCAGCGGTTTTCCTGCGTGGTGGTCATGCGCTCCCCCCTTCGGCGGACATGACGGCGGATGCCGCCTGCACCGACTCGACGATCTTCTGGTATCCGGTGCAGCGGCAGATGTTGCCGCCCATCTCCTCCCGTATCTGCTGCGGACTCGGATCCGGGTTCCGAGACACCACGTCGATCCCGGCCAGGATCATCCCCGGCGTGCAGAATCCGCACTGCAGGCCGTGGTACTCGGAGAACGCACTTTGCATGGGGTGGAGATCGTCGCCGTCGGCGATGCCCTCGATGGTGGTTATCTCCGCGCCGTCCGCCTGTACGGCGAGCATCAGGCAGGATCGGACGACCTCGCCGTCGAGCAGGATCGTGCATGCGCCGCACACGCCGTGCTCGCACCCGAGGTGGGTCCCGGTCAGGCCGAGATCCTCGCGTATGGCATCCGCCAGTGTCTTGCGCGGCTCCACCGAGACCGCGCGGCCGGCGCCGTTGACGTTGATTACGACACTCATGTTCTCAGCCATTTCCGCCTCCTGCCTGGCCGGCCGCATCATTCAAGGCCCGTACCGTCAGAACGTTGATCAGATGACTCCTGTACTCGGCCGTTCCGTGAACATCCGAGGTGGCGGGAAAGTCCGCGGCCGCACCGGCCCCGGCCGCCGCGAACGCGGCGTCTCCCGTCTCGGCGCCCACCAGAGCGGCCTCCGCGGTGGGTAGCCGGGTGGCATGGGTGCCCCCGAAAGCGCCCAGCGCCGCGTGCGTGATGGTCGACCCGTCGGTCGTGATCACCGCCGCCACCCCGGCCAGCGCGAAGTCGCCATGCCGGCGGGCGAACTCCTGGAATCCGAAAGTGCTCCCCGCCGCTGCCGCCGGGATCCGGATCTCGGTCAGCAACTCGGTGTCGCCCAGGGTCGTGTCGAACAGGCGATCCTCGATCAGGTCCTGCATCCCGATGACCCGCTCGCCATCCGCAGATCGGGCCGTGACCTCGGCATCGAGAGCCATCAGGACCGCCGGAAGCTCCGCTGCCGGGTCGTTGTGGGCCACCGAGCCACCGATCGTCCCCCGGTTGCGGATCGCCCGGTGGCCGATCTCGGCGACGGCCGCGGGGATGACCGGATGGGCTTCCGCCACGTCACCCGACTCGCCGATCGCGGTCAGGCGGGTCATGGAACCGATCCGCAGCGACCCGTTGGCCGAGATGTAGGACAGCGAGTCGACCCCGTTGACGTCGATCAGGTGGGCCGGCCTGGCCAGCCTGAAGTTGAGCATCGGCACGAGGCTCTGACCTCCGGCGAGGACTTTCGCCCCCGATCCGTGTTCGGCCAGAAGATCGAGGGCCTCCCCGATGCTTTCCGGCGCCGAGTAATCAAAGACCGCTGGTTTCATAGGCGGTTCACCTCCTGCGTGACGGCGCTCCGGCCAGACCGCCGATTTCCCATCCCCGGCAGGATCATAGACACGCCCGACCTGGGGGTGCCGTGACACGCGCCCAAAGCCCGAGCCCGTGCTGAAGACCCGTCGGATCGAGGCCCGTAGTGCCGCTCCCGGACCCGCAACGAGTCACGTGACCACCCTGGTCGTGGCATCGGAGGAAGGACACCGGTACGTCGATGCCGAGGACCGCTCTGACTATGATCTGGCGCACCCCGTCCTCGACCGCCGACCACCGCCGAGACTGGGAAAGTGGGTTCGTATTCGCCTCGCCGTCGCTCTGGTTGCCGCCACCACCCTGATCCTCGGCCTGGCCGCGTGCGGAACGGACGAAAGTGGGCCGGCTACCCCCGATGGAGCGGCCGCAGGCTCCACTTTCGCGGGAACCATAAGCATCGGGGCTGCCCTCAGCGAGACCGGCAAGTTCGCGGTGGAGGGACGTGACTCGCGGCAGGGCTACGACACCTGGGTGAAGTGGGTCAACGAGGAATACGGGGGCATCGAGATCGACGGCCACCGGTACGCCGCCAAGATCGTCTACTACGACGACGAGTCCGACGCCGACACGGCCGCCAATCTGGTCCAGAAGCTCATCGACGAGGACAAGGTCGACTTCCTGCTAGGTCCATACTCCAGCAGCCTCACCACCGGCGCCAGCGCCATCGCCGAGGCCAACAACGTCATCATGGTGGAGGGAAACGGGACCTCCGACACCATGTTCGAGCGCGGCTTCCGGAACCTCTTCCTGGTGGCCACCATCGCCAGCGACTACACCAAGTCCACAATCGAGGCCCTGGCGGCCCGGGGGGCGCGCACCGCGGTGATCGCCTACGAGGACACGTCCTTCCCCACCGCGGTCGCCAACGGGGCCCGGAGGCATCTGGAAGCCGCCGGGATCGAAGTCCTGGCCATGGAGACCTATCCCAAGGACATCCAGGACGCCTCGGCGATCATGACCAAGTTCCGCGACCTGGATCCCGACGTATTCATCGGCGGCGGCCACTACAACGATGCGGTGCTGTTCGTCAACGCGGCCAAGGAACTCGGGTTCGCTCCCGACGGGATGCTCATCACGGTGGGGCCGTCCAATCCCAAGCTGATCGACGAACTCGGCGAGGACCTGGACGGCGTGCTGGGCCCCACCCAGTGGGAAGCGGTGATGGCCTACGAGGGTCCGTACTTCGGTAGCGCCACGGACTACGCCGCCTACTACGAGAGCCTGTGGGGAGAGCCACCCGTCTACCAGGCGGCCAGCGCTACGGCCGCCGCCCTCGCCCTTCACCTGGCCATCGAGGCCGCCGGCACCACCGATACCGACACGGTTCGCGAAGCCCTCTACGCGCTGGAGGCCGACACTTTCTACGGTCCCCTCTCGTTCGACGAGCGTGGCGTCAACACCTCCAAGCCGATGGGCACGGTACAGGTGCAGGATGGGCTGATCCAGGTGGTGGCGCCCGGCGAGGCGGCGGTCACCGACCTGGTGTACCCGCGGGCCGGTGCAAGCGGCGGAGGGAAGGCCTCGGCCGCCGAGCGGGTGGCGCAAATGCTGATCAACGGCATCGCCCTCGGCGGCATGTACACGCTCCTCGTGCTGGGGTTCTCGATCATCTGGGGGGTGATGGGCGTCATCAACTTCGCCCACGGCGAGTTCGTCATGATCGGCGCCTATGCGGCCTGGCTCGCCAACGACCTGTGGGGCGTGGACCCGTTCCTGACCGTTCCCGTGGTGTTCCTGTTGATGATGCTGGTGGGCTTCGGGACGCAGCGGCTGCTGGTCAACCATGTGATCGACCGGCCCCATCTCGTGTCGCTGCTCGTCATGTTCGCGGTGGCGATCATCCTGCAGAACGTCATGAAGGTGGTGTTCTCGGCCGACTTCCGGCGCGCCGACACCGCCTTGGACGGCGTCTGGCAGGTAGCGGGCGAGGTGACGGTGCCGGTCACCCGCTTCTGGATCCTGGCGGTGGCGCTGGCCGTGGCGGGCGGCCTCAGCCTGTTCCTGGCGCGCAGCCGGCTGGGCAAGAGCATCCGGGCGGCCGCCCAGAACCGGGAAGCGGCGCGCATCCTCGGCGTCGATGTCGCCAGGGTCTACGCGGTGACCTTCGCCATCTGCATCGGGATCACCGGCGTGGCCGGAGCGCTCATCAGCCCCGTCCTGGCCGTCCAACCCTTCCAGGGCCCGCCCCTCACGCTCAAGGCCTTCGCCATCACCGCGATGGCGGGCCTCGGTTCGGTCCGGGGCGCGCTGGGCGGCGCCATGGTGCTCGGCCTCGTCGAGGCCGGGCTGGCCGTCTATATCCCCCAGATCGGCACCAACCTGGCGGTGGTGGCCTCCTTCGTGCTGCTGGTAGTGGCGCTGGTGGTGCGACCCCAAGGTCTCTTCAAAGGACTCCGGCCCGTGGACGCGACGGCGACATGATCCGGAACGGCGCCGCTCCAGGTCCGGTAAGCCTCGTGCCAGGCGCCCGGGGACCGACCTCATGAGGCCGGCGACCTCCGGCGAGCCTGCCGCCGGTGCCCGGCCGGGAAACCCCGGTCGCCGGCGTCTCCTCGTCAGGGCCTCGGTCGGGTTGCTGGTCCTGCTCGCGGTGTTGCCGGCCCTGCCGGGTGTCGGCGACGCGACGCTGTTCACCCTCACCCTGATGCTCACCTCGGTGGCGGTGGCGGTGAACTGGAACCTGACCGGGGGGTTCACCGGCTACGTCGACTTCGGCCATGCGGTCTGGTTCGGGATCGGGGCCTACACCACGGCGATCCTGATGTCGCTCCAGACCAACGGTCCGCAGATCGGCTGGTCCGCCCCGCCCGCCATCATCCTGGGCGCCGTGGTGGCGGGCGTTCTGGCCGCGGCGATCGGGAGGGCCACCATGCGCCTGAAGGGCCCCTACTTCTCCATCGCCCTGCTGGGGACCTTCGTGGCCGTCCGGGAGATCGTGCGGGTTTCCGGCGGGATCACCGGGGGCGGGGTGGGGCTGACGCTGCCTCCCTACCTCAACCGGCCGCTCTTCTACTACATCGAGTTGGCGCTCGTAGCCGGCCTGGTCGCCCTCACCTGGTGGCTGCGGGGAACGCGCTTCGGCGCCGCCCTGGTGGCCATCCGGGAGGACGAGGTGGGGGCGGAGACGCGCGGGATCAACACGACCCGTCTCAAGGTGACCGTGTTCAGCTTCGCCGGGTTCTCCACCGGGTTGTTCGGGGGGCTATGGGCCTACCAGAACACCTTCGTCGACCCCGACATCGCCTTCGTGGAGGTCAGGACTATCGACGCCGTGATGGGCACCATGCTGGGCGGCCTCGGCACCGTGGCCGGGCCGGTCGTGGGAACCGTCGGGCTGTTCTGGCTGCGCGAGTTCCTGTGGACCCACCTCCTCGACTACCACCTCATCGCGCAGGGGGTGCTCCTGATCGTGATCGTCCTGTTCCTCCCCAGGGGCCTGGTCGGGATCATCGACCCGAGGGGCACCTCGGTCACCGCCCTGTGGCGGCGATGGGTCGGGCGGAGTGCCCGCCCGGATGAGCCGGAGAGAGACCCATGACCGCGTTGCTCGATGCCCGCGGGGTGGTGAAGCGGTTCGGCGGTCTCACCGCGGTGGACGGGGTGGACATCGGCGTCGGCGCGGGCGAGATGGTAGGGCTCATCGGCCCCAACGGCAGCGGGAAGACGACCCTCTTCGACTGCCTGAGCCGGGTGTCGAGCCTCGACGCCGGTTCGGTTAGATTCGACGGTGTCGACATCACCCGGCACCGGCCCCACCAAGTGGCCCGGCTCGGCCTGGCGCGCACGTTCCAGCTGATCCGGGTGTACCGCGATCTGACCGTCTTCGAGAACATGGAGCTGAGCATCCAATGGGCGCTGGTCGGGGCGGCGCGCCTGTTCGGCCGTACGGACCCGGCGACCCGCCGGAGGGTGGATTCCCTCCTGGAGTTCCTCCTGCTCGCCCCTCTCCGGGACGAGCGCGCCGGCGCCCTGTCGGGTGGCCAGCGCCGTCTCCTGGAGATCGGGATGGCCCTGATGAGCGAGCCGAAGCTGTTGCTGCTGGACGAAGCCACCTCCGGCGTCAATCCCACCCTCGTCGCCGAGATCGCCGACCGGCTGCGGGAGGTCAACGCCAACGGCGTGGCCATCCTGCTGGTGGAGCACAACGTGGGGTTCGTGGCCGAGTTGTGTCACCGGGTGGTGGTCCTGGACCGCGGCGCCAAGCTGGCCGAGGGCACGCCGGGCCAGGTCATGGAGGATCCCGCCGTCATCGAGGCTTACTTCGGGGCGGAGGGGGAGTAGTGGTAGCGACCGCCACGGAGCGCCCGCTGCTCGGGGTCCGGGACGTGAGCGCCGGCTACTACGCCGGCCACGATGTCATCCACAACATCGACCTCGAGGTAGCAGAGGGAGAGATCGTCTGCGTCATCGGACCCAACGGCGCCGGGAAGTCCACGGTGTTCAGGGCGATCTACGGCCTGGCGGAGGTGCGCTCCGGACGGGTGCTGTGTGACGGCGTGGACATAACCAACATCGCTCCCCAGGACGCTCTGCGCACCGCGCGTATGGCGATGGTGCCGCAGCTCCGCAGCGTCTTCCCCCAGATGACGGTCCACGAGAACCTGGAGCTGGGGATGTACCTGGAACCCGACAGGGCGCGGGTACGGGAGCGGATCGACTACGTCTACGGCCTGTTCCCGCGCCTCGCCCGGCGTTCGCGGCAGGAGGCCGGAACGATGTCGGGCGGGGAGCAGCGCATGCTCGAGATCGGACGCTCCCTGATGCACGAGCCCCGCATCGTCCTGATGGACGAACCCTCGGCGGGCCTGGCGCCCATCGTCACCCGCCAGGTTTTCGGGGCCATCCGGCAACTGAACCGCGAGATCGGCCTGACGGTCCTGATGATCGAGCAGAACGCCCGCCAGGGACTCGAGGCCAGCCACCGCGGCTACGTACTCGAGATGGGCCGCAACAGCCACCAGGGACCAGCGGGGGAACTGCTGGCCGACCCCGAGGTACGGAGGGCGTTTCTGGGAATACGCTGACCGCCGCCCGGTGGGCCTGGCAGGTATGCCGCAGGCGGCACGTACCACACTGCCGTCCCGCAGATAGACCACTAGATTGGACCTGAGACCGACACGAGGAGGCGGAAGATGGCTGCCACTGCGCTGGTAGGCGGAAGGGTGATCGACGGTACCGGACGGGCGCCGATAGAGGACGCGGTGGTGCTCATCGACGGGGAGCGGATCGATGCCGTGTTCCGTAGAGGCGACATGGAGGTTCCCTCCGGCGCCGAAGTGGTGGACATATCCGGCTCGACGGTGATACCCGGCCTGATCGACTGCCACGTCCACGTGGGGGTGCTGGCCGACAACTCCTTCCTGCAGGTGGAGGACCCGGCCTCCCTCGCCGACCAGTTCATGACCACCCTGCTCGGCCACGGAGTGACGACCGTCCGGGACACCGGCAACTTCAACCCTGACGAGGTGTTTCGCACCTTCAAGGAGGGCCGGGACGGCTGGCCCCGCTTCTTCGGCGCCGGGACGATCCTGGACGGTCCGGCGGATCCTCCCGCGCCGTGGCGGTGGCTGGCCATCATCGACGACGAGGATTCCGCCCGCGCCGAGACCGCCCGGCTGGCGGAGGCCGGGATGGACTTCATCAAGGTGTACGTGTGGGCCCGGCTGCCGGTGCTGCGGGCGGTGGTCTCCGAAGCCCACCGCCGGGGTGTCCGGGTCGCCGCCCACGTCGGGCATGCCGTCACCGTCGAGGAGGCTGTCAAGGTGGGCGTGGACGCCCTCGAGCATGTGCGGGTGGGTCGCGAGTTGGTACCCGAGGAGCACCAGGCCGAGCTGGCCGCCCTGCCGGGGCGGATCCTGGATCCCCTGGTCGGCTTCCAGCCGTGGCGTTACATCGACCCGGAGTCGGACCTGGCCGACGGCCTGATCGCGCTGATGGCCGAGCGGGGCACCTTCATCACGCCCACCCTGACCCTTTCCCAGAGCATCCTGGCCGGCAACACGGAGGCGGCAACGTGCCCGGCCGGACTCGACGAGATGCCGGAGGCGGTCGCCGAGCAGTGGAGCCAGTACGCCTACCCGTTCGACTACAGCGAGACCGACTGGGAGGCGGCCCCGGTGGAGTTGCGGAACCAGATGGCCTTCATCGGCCGGGCCCAGCAGGGCGGTGTGAACGTGACGGCCGGGACCGACCTCACCAACCCGTTCGTCGTACCTGGCCACAGCATGCACGAGGAGTTGCGGCTGCTGGTCGACGGATGCGGGTTCACCCCCATGGACGCGATCGTGTCCGGAACCGGCCGCGCCGCCGAGTTGCTCGGCCAGGCCGACGAGCTGGGCACCGTGGAGAAGCGCAAGCTGGCCGACCTGGTGGTGCTCGACGGCAATCCCCTCGATGACATCGGCAACACGCGCCGGATCTCCGCCGTGTACAAGGGGGGCAAGCTGGTCGCTTAGCGCTAGGAACGGCGGAAACCTTCGTCGGGCTGATCGCTATGTGGGAACGATCCGTATGCACGCCCCCACCGCCTCGGAGGGGTCGATGTCGAGACCGGCAGGAGACCGGCTGAACGTGACCCCGGCGCGGGTCAGCGCCCCGGCGGTGGAGTCCAGGTCGCTCGACGCCAGCACCAGGCGGTAGGGACCCGGTCCTCGCTGTTCGAGTTCGGCGGCACCGGAGCCGGGCCCATCGGGCTGGTGGAGCGCCAGCCGGAAGGAACCGAGCCGGTAATGGCGGCTGGTCGCTCCCGGCCGCCGATGCCCGCTGTCGTCGGCCCGGAGTCCCAGAGCCTGTTCGTAGAGCCGGGCGGCCTCATCCAGGTCCCCGACCACCAGGTCCATCCCGGCCACGCCGCCGACCCGGTTGGCATGGTCACCGGGCGGGTCCCAGGCCAGTAACTCGTCCTCGCCGGTGATCCAGTCGATCAGGTAGGGCCACGGCTTGCGCCAGGGGGATCCCCCCGGAAGGACCAGCCTCCACTCCAACCGACCACCCTTCGGGTGGATCCGGTCCATCTCGAACGGACCCTCGGCCCCGATGCCCAGCTCCCGCAGGCCCTCGACCTCGCCCTCGAGGCCGGTCCCGGCCAGCACGAAGCCGACCAGCCCCGAGCCCTGGTCGAGGAACGACAGCAACTCCCTCCCGAACGGTCCCCGGGCCCTCGCCACGGCCGGGTCCTCCACGGTCAGCAGCTCCAGGTAGTCGAGACCGAACCGGACGATGGCGTTACGGGTGCCCAGGGAAGGATGGCGGCCCCCCACCGCCACCTCGAAACCGAGCCGCCGGAAGGCGCCCATGGCCGGCTCGAGGGCGGGAACGCCGATCACGGCGTGGTCGAAGCGTTCGATCACGGTCCGCTCACCCCACCAGCGCCGGCAGCACCTCTTCGGTGACCCTCCGGAACTGGCCTGCCTCGTCGTGGCCCACCAGCCGTAGGGTGATGGTGGTCGCCCCGGCGTCCACGAACCCCCGGATCAGGTCGGCGCACCGCTCGGGATCGCCTATCGCCACCCACCGTTCCAGGAAGGCGCGGTCGTAGTCCACGCCGTAGTAGTCCTTGAGGTAGGAGGCCACCTCCTCCATACCTTGTTCCCGGTCCCCCGTAACGTGGACGTTGTAGTACAGGCAGGCCTCGAAGCGCTCGCCGAGGGGACGGCCCTCCTCGTCCGCGTACCGCCGGATGGCCGCCAGGTTGGTGGCGAGGGTCTCCGGGGTGTTGGCGGTGGTCATCCAGCCGTCGCCCATCCGGGCCACCCGCCGCAGGGCCCGCTCCGACAGCGTGGGGAACGCCGGGTTGGGATTGGCCGTCACCCATATCGGCAGGGGCTGCTGGACCGGCCTGGGCAGCACCGTCACGTTCTCGAACCGGTTGTAGGTCCCCTCGTAGGAGGCCTCCTCCGTCTCGGAGACGAGGCGCAGGATATCGATCGCCTCCTCCATCCGCCGGCTCCTCGTTCCCGGATCGATGCCGAAGGCGGCGAACTCCTCCGCGAACTTGCCGCCGCCCGCCTCCCGCTGACCCTGGCAGGCCACGAAGATGGACCGGCCACCGGACAGGCAGTCGAAGCTGAGCCACTGGTAGGCGAAGAGCAGGGCGTCGCGAAGCGGCATGCTCGCCATGCAACCCACCCCGAGGCCGACCCGCTCGGTGCGCGCCGCCAGGGCCCCGAGCGCCACCATGGCGTCCAGGCGGGGCTTGGCGAATATTGAGTCCCCCACCCACACCGAGTCCCACACCCCGGCCCGATCCGCCTCCACCGCCAGGTCGAGCATCTCGGAGACGGTGGACATCCCCAGCAGCACGCTGCGGTTCGACAGCGTGAGGCCGTACTTGATCCGGATCATCCGGCCTCTCCTCTCCAGCCTCGTGAAGCCTGAGGGTAATGAAAATGTCCAATCGGCCCGATTGCCGGCAACGAAACCCCAGGTCGAGGCATCGCGGGCCAACCATCTCGTCTTTTCAGCACCCTCCCGTGTCTTTGGTTCCCCGCGTTCTAGGTCCTGTGACCGTCGGGGCGGTACGGGCTCTGTGCCCGGACAAGGGGGTTGAACACGTCACAGACCCGCCGCATACTGCCCGGCAGCCACAAGCACCGCCGGTTTCCAGCTATTCGACGTCGAGGGAACCGGAACCGGGATCAATTCGGGAGCGGACCCGCAGGGGGATAGCGGAACGCGTTCGGACCAAAGGAGGTGGTGGCTGGGGGATGGGCCCGCCGGGGAGGCCCGGTTCCCGCGTTTTTCGCGTTCTCGTTCTTCACGTTCTCATCGTCGCGGGGCGCGGATAACGAACTAACGGACCAGGGCACCAGCAAGGCTCGCTCGCCACCCGGTGTGTCCGCTCCGGACCGGCTGTCACATCTCCATCCTATATTGGCAGGCGAACATATGTTCGGGTATAGTCATACGCCCTTTCCCGGACGGAGAGCGCGAGG